>JBBSFO010000455.1:0-4713 GCA_038238655.1 Thermomicrobiales bacterium
CATACTTTGGCACACACAACACCTCGATCACCCACTGGGAGCGGCGCGCCCGCCCTGGCCAACACCCACGCTGGCAACTCGATGGGTACAATGATGTCGTCCATCTCCGGGACATCGGCGCGGTCGAGCACACGCACTGGGACGATCTGCGCGCCCAGCCCGTCACTGGCACTGACCGGCCCGCCGTCCCGCTGCCTACGGAACCACGCGAGGATTGACATTCGGTAACGCTCGCGCATTTTGGTGAAATCAACAGGCATACGGTGCAAACGTTCGCAGGATCGGCTTGACGCATTGTGCAACGCCACAGTACCATCGCGATCACCAGTCAGTGATCGTGCATTCCCCGGTTTGTGTGCCGAGACACGCGGGGTTCCTCCCCGACCATCTACCTGTCTTTACCACAACATTGTCTGTGCTATCCAGGGCGGACTGAAATGTAGCGCAGAGAACTACAGAGAGCACAGAGGGGAAGACAGAGAGATTTTGAGAAGTATGGACTGAGCGTTTCATCCAATGTGTCGCGTATCGCTTTCATTCTCTTTTTCCTCTGCGTCCTCTGCGCTCGAATCCCGGGAGGATAATGATGCGGCCGAACAGGATGAAGGAAACGTTGGCGGCGGGTGGGTGGAGCGCGGGGCCGATCATCCCCGTCGCGGATGCGGCGCTGGTCGAGGTGTGCGGGCTGACGGGCTGGGATCATGTCTTGATTGACGCCGAGCACGGGCATATCAGCGTCAAGGATTGCGAGGACCTCGTGCGGGCGGCGCATATGGTCGGCATCACGCCTATCGTGCGCGTGCCAACGAACGCGCCGCACGAAATCCTGCGTTTCCTCGATACCGGCGCGCAGGGAATCGTCGTACCGCAAGTGACAACGCGTGCGGACGCCGAACGGGCGGTTCGGGCGGCCCGCTATCACCCGCTGGGGTCGCGTGGACTTGCGGGCGTCCGGGCGGCGGAGTACGGGCTTGGCGGCGCAATGGGTGACTACGCGCAAGAGGCAAACGCGACGATCCTCGTCAACGCGCTGATCGAGGACATCCGCGCCGTGGATAACCTGCCGGATATCCTCGCCGTCGAGGGGCTGGACACGATCTCCATCGGCCCGTCAGACCTTTCGCAGTCTATGGGCCATCCCGGCGAGCGCAACCATCCCGCCGTGCAGGAGGCGATTGCGGAGATCATCCGACTCGGCGTGGCGGCGGGCAAACCCGTCGGCATGAATTGCCCAACTGGAGCAGATGCCGCACGCGAGCATGCCCGTGGCGTCCGCTTCTTCAGCGTCAGCACTTGGGGCCTGATCGCCCAAAGCAGCGCCGCCTACCTTGGGGCACTGCCGAGTAGTCAGTAGTCGGTAGCCAGTAGTCAGTGAGCGAAGGCGAAGTGAGTAGCAGATTTGTGGTTGTCATAAGAAATCAGTGCCTCATCGTTCGGTAGCCTTTCTGACTACTGACTACTGGCTACTGACAACTACCTGGGAGGGTGCGATGACGTGGACGAACAAGGGGTTGGCACACCGACCGGTGGTGATGGGGCGGCGGGGGGCGGTTGCGTCGGCGCATTATCTGGCGACGCTGGCGGGGCAGCGGATGCTGATGCAGGGCGGCAACGCGATTGATGCCGTTGTGGCAATCGCGGCGGCGCTCAATGTCGTTGAGCCGTATATGTCCGGCGCGGGCGGCGTCGGCTATATGTTCATCTATGACGCGAAGAGCAAGAAGCGTGTCATCCTCGACTACAACGGTCGCAGCCCCTACGCCGCCGAACTGGGTAAGTACACGCATGAGGACGACAAACAGAAGGGCATCCTTTCGCCGCTCATCCCCGGCGCGCTCGGCGGCTGGCTCACCGCCCTGGAGAAATACGGCACGATGGATCGCGCGACGGTCTTCCAACCCGCCATCGAGTACGCGGAGGGCGGTTTCCCGCTCTCGATCAACAATGCGCGCTTCTTCAAGAATGGCGAGGCAAACCTGCTGACGTGGAAGACCTCGGCGGAGCAGTACGCGCCGCGTGGCAGGACCCCGGAACCGGGGGAAATCCTGAAGATGCCGAACCTCGCCCGTACCTTTCGCATGATCGTCGAGGGTGGCATGGAGGCGTTCTACCACGGAGAGATCGGCAAGGAGATCGTCCGCTTCTCGGAAGAGAATGGCGGCTTGATTGCCCAAAAAGACCTCGACGATTACGCCCCGGAATGGGTCGAGCCGATTGGCGTCAACTATCGGGGCTACGATGTCTACTGCCCACCCCCCCCGTGCAGCGGCATCCAGTATTTGCAGACGCTGAACATCGTTGAAGGGTTCGACATGGCGGGAATGGAGCATAACAGCGCGCAGTACATTCACCATCTTGCCGAGGCGATGAAACTCGCTGTCGCCGACCGCGCCGAGTACGCCCCCGCACCGAACCCGCCGACCGAGGGGCTGATCTCTAAGGAATACGCGGCGCACCGTCGCTCGCTCATCAACCCGAACAAGGCGGGCATCGCGGGCGGTGACCGTTACACCTCCACGAAGCGGCAGGATGAAATCCTCGCGGGCGATCCGTACGCGATGAAGCAGAGCACGACCCACTTCGACGCCGTGGACGCGCAGGGCAACGCCGTCTCGGTCACGCAGACGCTCGGCGGCACCTTCGGCTCCGGCGTCGTCTTCGGCAGCACGGGGCTGGCACTCAACAACTTCACCTACTGGATGGACATGGACCCGGAAAGCCCGAATGCCATCGGCCCGCACAAGCGCGTGGAGCAGTGCCTCGCCCCCGCGCAAGTCTGGAAGGACGGCAAACTCTTCATGGTGATCGGCACGCCGGGCAGTTTCGGCATCATGGAAACGACGCCGCAGATGATGCTCAATATCATGGACCATGGTATGAGCATCCAGGCCGCCATCGAAGCGCCCCGATTCCGCACCGCGACGGGCACGGAACTGCTGATGGAAGGGCGCGTCCCCGCCGATGTGCGCGCCGAACTGGAAAAACTCGGCCACGACGTGCAGGTAATGGACGACTGGACGATGTTCGTCGGCGGCGGCCAGGGCGTAATGGTGGACCCGGAGAGCGGCGCCTTGATGGGCGGCGCCGACCCCCGCCGCGACGGCTACGCACTGGCGTGGTAGCGACGAAGGTCTGAGGACTGAGTATCCGGCTCCCCCTCTCCATCGCAATGGAGAGGGGGCTGGGAGGTGAGGTTTCCATGGATCAAGAGACCATCGTCAATGCATTCATCGCCGACGTCAAAGCGATCCTTGCCGATGCAGGGGCGACGGAGGCCGGATTACAGCGGATCGCGGAACGCATGAAGGCGATCACGACCGAACCGGACCTGACCGAGACGGCACGCGAGTTCGGCAACGCCCACGATGGCGTCGGCCGACAATCGCGCCCGCTCTACACGGACGAAACGGGGCTGACCCTCGTGCGCGCCCGCTTCCCCCCGGAAACGAACACGCCGATTCATAACCACGGCACCTGGGGTGTCGTCGCCGTGTATTCCGGCGTGGATCGCTTGCAGGAGTACCGCCGCCTCGACAGCGGCGACGGCGAGGGGCACGCGGAGATCGAACTGGCGGCGGAGCGGATTTTGCGCCCCGGCGACACGGCAATCATCCCGCACCCGCCGCAGGACATCCACGCGCAACAGGGCGCGGAAGAGCAGGCCGCGCTCGAATTCGTCCTGTTCGGCAAGAACGCGATGGAAATCCCGCGTTTGTATTTCGATCCCGAAGCGCAAACGGCGCATTATCGCCAATTGCGGCATGGATATCAGCAAGAGGCGAGGACGGGGCCTAACCCCCGGCCCCTTCCCGCGAGGAAGGGGTGACTCATCATGATACCGGGGCATTCCGCTCAACGCCCCAATCTCGCGGCGGTCCGCTCCCCTTCCTCGCGGGAAGGGGCCGGGGGTTAGGTAAAATGGCCACTATCACAACGCCCGCAATCACCCGCGACGAACTGATCGAGCGCGTCGGGCGGTTGCCGCGCGTTCGAATCGCTGCGTTGCCGACGCCGCTGGAGGAATTGCCTCGCCTGCGTGCCGCGCTCGGGCCGGACGCGCCGCGCCTCTTCGTCAAGCGGGACGACCTCACCGGCCTCGCCTTCGGCGGCAACAAGGTGCGTCACTTGGAATTCCGCATCGCGGACGTGCTCGCCAAAGGCGCCGACACGATGATCGTCACGAACGTCGCGCAGTCCAACCATGCGCGGCTGCACACGGCGGTCGCGGCGAAATTTGGTTTGACGAACTACATCATCAAAATGCCGAGCAAAAAAGATACCCCGATTCAGGGGAATCTCCTGCTCGACCACATCATGGGTGCGCGGATCATCGAAGCGGAAAGCGACGATCCGTCGTTGATCGAGGGGCATCTGGATACACTGATCGCGCAACTCGAAGCGGCCGGGCATGTGCCGTACGCCGTCCCACGCGACCACTTCTCGAAAATCGCGGGGACGTGCGCCTACTTGCTTGCGGCAGTGGAAATCCTCGGACAACATGATACAATGAACGCGTCTGTTACCCACATCGTCATGGCGTCGGGGACTTCAACTGCGGGATTAGCGCTCGCAGGGAAAGCCCTTGGAGCGTCATATCGCGTACACGCCGTCAGTGTCGGGGGATCGCGGAAGATGATCGAGACACAAATGCTCGGCTTCGCGAACAGCGCGGCGGAATTGCTCGACCTTCCTGTGCGGCTCGCGGCGGCGGAC
>JBBSFO010000456.1:0-4705 GCA_038238655.1 Thermomicrobiales bacterium
ACGTTTATGCAATCGGAGAAACTTTTCTTCACCTCGGAGTCGGTGACGGAAGGGCACCCGGACAAGATGTGCGACCAGATTTCGGACGCCATCCTCGACGCGATCCTCGCGCAGGACCCGCAGGCGCGCGTTGCCTGTGAATCTGCGACGACGACAGGCCTCGTTTCGGTCTTCGGCGAAATCACAACGTCGGCGTACGTGGACATGCCGGCGGTGATCCGCGAAACGGTGCAGGCGATTGGCTACACGCGCGAGGCGGACTGCCATTTCGATGGCGGCTCGGTCGGTGTGACGGTCGCCATCGGCCAGCAATCGCCGGACATCGCGCGGGGCGTTGGTCTGGATGGGGACGAGGTCGGTGCGGGCGATCAGGGAATGATGATCGGCTTCGCCTGCAACGAGACGCCGGAACTGATGCCGCTGCCGATTGCGCTGGCGCATAAACTCGCCCGCCGCCTGACCGAAGTGCGCAAGGATGGCACGCTGACCTATCTGCGACCGGACGGCAAGAGCCAGGTGACGATTGAGTACCGGTTCGGCAAGCCCGTACGCGTGGATGCGGTCGTCATCTCGACGCAGCATGATGCGGTGGTTGAGCAGGCGCAGATTCACAAGGATGTCGAGGCGCTCGTCATCCGCGATGTCATCCCCGCCAGTATGATGGATGCGAACACCAAGATCTATATCAACCCGACCGGCCGAT
Source organism: Thermomicrobiales bacterium (assembly GCA_038238655.1). Classification (GTDB taxonomy): domain Bacteria; phylum Chloroflexota; class Chloroflexia; order Thermomicrobiales; family JALYUS01; genus JALYUS01. Next base: position 704 of record JBBSFO010000456.1, read on the forward strand.
TCGTCGTCGGTGGTCCCGTGGGCGATGCGGGCCTGACTGGTCGGAAGATCATCGTGGATACCTACGGCGGTATGGCGCGGCACGGCGGCGGCGCGTTCTCCGGCAAGGACCCGACCAAGGTGGATCGGTCGGCGGCATACGCGGCCCGCTACGTCGCGAAGAACATCGTCGCGGCGGGCCTCGCGGATCGTTTCGAGGTGCAGTTATCGTACGCGATCGGCGTTCCGAAGCCGCTCTCGATCATGGTCGAGACCTTCGGCACCGGCAAAGTCTCTGACGAGACCTTACAGTCCCTCATCGCCGAGCACTTTAACTTGACGCCGCGCGGCATCATCCGCACGCTCGACCTTCGCCGCCCGATCTACAAGCAGACCGCCGCCTACGGCCACTTCGGCCGCGATGACCTTGATCTGCCGTGGGAGAAGACGGACAAGGCCGAAACCTTGCGCGCCGCTGCGGGGATCGCCGACCGCGAGCTGGCGCTGGCGGACGACTAGGGAACCTCACCCCCTGCCCCTCTCCATTGCGATGGAGAGGGGAGAAATATGGGGACTCGTAGGGGCGCACAGCATGCGCCCTCCCCGAAATTGCGACGATCACAGATGATCTGTAGACAAAACGCCGATGATAATGTAGTATCGTCTGTGGAGATTGGTCCAAAGGTGAGATTCATCGGTTTTCGGAGGTGGAAATGACGGCAACGACGGTTGAGTACGACATTGTGGACATCGGTCTGGCGGAGCAGGGACGGATGCGTTCAGACTGGGCGGAGCGGCAGATGCCCGTCTTGCAGACGATCCGCGAGCGATTCGCGAAGGAGCAGCCCTTGAAGGGCTTGCGCATCGCGGTCAGTCTGCACATCACGACGGAGACGGCCGTTCTGCTGCGGACACTGAAGGCGGGCGGCGCGGAGATAGCGCTCTGCGCCTCGAATCCGCTCTCCACGCGCGACGACGTCTGCGCCACGCTCGTCGCGCACGAGGAGATCCCGGTTTACGCCTATTACGGCGAGGATGTCCAGACCTACTACCGGCATGTGGACCAAGTGCTGACGCACAAGCCGCAACTGACGATGGACGACGGCGCGGACCTGATCGTCAAGCTGCACGAGATGGGCGGCGAAACCCTCAGCCGTGTGATCGGCGGCATGGAAGAGACGACAACGGGCGTCATTCGCGTCCGCTCGATGGAGCGGAACGGCATCCTCAAGTTTCCGGTCGTCGCCGTCAACGACACGCCGACCAAGCGCTTTTTCGACAACCGCTACGGTACCGGACAGAACACGGTTGATGGCATTTTGCGTGCGACGAATATCCTGATCGCGGGCAAGGTCGCAGTCGTCGCGGGCTATGGCTGGGTCGGGCGCGGCATCGCGCTACGGCTGAAGGGCATGGGCGCGAATGTGATCGTGACCGAGGTCTCGCCGATTGCCGCGCTCGAAGCGGTGATGGAAGGATACCGCGTCATGACGATGGCGGACGCGGTCAAGGAGGCGGACATCATCGTCTCCGCGACGGGCGGTACCGAGATTGTCTCGCGCCATCACTTCGCGAATCTCAAAGAAGGCGTTCTCCTGTGCAACAGCGGCCACTTCGATGTCGAGATTGACGTCAAGGGCCTCAAGGAAACGGCCGTCTCGCACAAGATGGTGCGCACCAACACCGAGGAATACCTCCTCCCCAGCGGCCAGCGCGTCTACCTCCTCGCGGAGGGGCGGCTCGTGGGCCAGGCGGCGGCAGAAGCAAGCCCGGCGAGTGTGATGGACATGTCCTTCGCCGACCAGGCGCTGGCGACCGAATGGCTGATCCAGAATCAGGCATCGCTCGGACCGAAGGTGTACGACATCCCCTCGGAACTCGACCTTGGCGTCGCCACGCTCAAGCTTTCGACGCTCGGCATCACGATTGACGAACTTTCCGCGCGCCAGAACGAGTACAACAACGCCTGGCAGGAAGGGACCTGAACCGTCCAATTTTTCCGTGCGATGGGTGTTGTATGGGAGGGGCGAAAGCCTCTCCTTCCGTGTTCGCGCCAAAGAAAGAGGGGAGTCGCACGCCTGCGGCTCCCCTTTCATGCGCCGTGTCGGCGCGGCGGTTGTCGGTTCATAGGTGACGAGTGGTTACCTCATGCCCGTTTCTGCATCGCGGAAGATCGTCAGGCCACCCCGGCCGCTTCCAGTCGCTGGCCGACGGTGACAAGCGCCCGGCCAAGGCGAGCCGTCAGTGCCGGTTTCGCGCGCCGGTCACGTTGCGCTCGGGTCGCTTCGCGGACAAGTTGCTGTTTCGCCGCCATTGCCAATCGTTCCTCGACGTACATCTGGGCCAACATCACATGCTGCAAAGTCAACATTGTTCTCACCGCTTTCGTTGTCGGGCGCAGTGGGAAGCCCACTCCACCCGCTACGTTCGTTGTTTCTCCCGCTGCTTCCTGCGGCGGAAGACAAGGATTCTCATCTCTGTGAATCCGCTCTCTATCAGGGAAACGGTCTCCGCAATGCTCAACATCATGGCCGCGTCTCCTGCTCGCTTCATCGCGTCGCTCCTTTCCGTGTCGTCATGCGCGTCGTGTGCGTCTTCCGTGGCCCCATCTGCCACTCCTTTCTGCATTCCCCGGCGCTGTTGCACCCTGCCGGGCGGCAAAAACAAAACCGGCGGCCCCGCTGTGGGGACCGCCGGCGTGGTGCCGACTCTGGCGAGGAAAGGCGTCAGTCAATGACGCTCCGCGCGCGGTGATCCCCCCGTGAAACGGTGGCAAGCGGGCTCGCGTTGCCGATACCGGACCGGTAATAGTTAACCATCGGGGACCTCCTTTCCGTCGCGTTCATACGTTCATATCGTGGTATCACCATATCCGCGACAGTGCATGCCCTGTCACTTGGACAGAATAACATCTGAAGTGCGGAAGTCAACCTGTTCATTCGGACAGGTTCGCGAGGAGGCTATTCTTGGAGATCAATCGTCGGGAAGAGCGTGCGGTCGAACTGGGCCGCGCCCCTGTCGCCGAGGCGGAGGATTGCTTGCAGGCAGGCATCGGATTGCACGCGGAGCGCGGCGACATCTACGCCGTGGCAGCGATCCGGGAAAGGGGCGAGGTTGAGCAGTGCGGCGGTCCAAATCTTCCGTGCCCCCTCGCCGTTGCCGCGCGTGATGTGGAAACAAGCGACACTCACCTGAATGATGCCCTGCCAAAGGACGCGGATGTAGCCCGGCTCGTGCAGCCAGGCATGCTCCAATGTCTCGTGGCACTGGAAATACTCGCCTGCGTTGAACTCGCGGACGGCCTGGATGAGCGCGGGCGGCGGGGCGTCGGCGCAGCGGTCGGTCACGACGAGTCGGTATTTATGATCGCGCACTTCGCCCGGCTGTGCTTCCGGCGGTTGGGAGCGCGGCATTACGCGCGCACTCCGTCGGCGAGGGGCAGGGCAAGAGAAAATGTAGTGCCGATACCCGGCGTGCTTTCCAGCCAGATGCGCCCGTGCATCAGCGCGAGCAGTCGCCGCGTCAGCGTCAGGCCGAGGCCGGTGCCCTCGTACTTCCGGTTGATCGAGGTATCAATTTGCCGGAATTCCTGCCAAATCAAGGGGATGTCATCCGCCTTAATACCGATGCCGCTATCCGTGATCGCAATCTGTGCCTCGCAACTGGCATTAACACTGGCGGCGAGCGTGATCGTGCCGCCGTCGGGCGTGAACTTGTTGGCGTTCGAGAGGATATTGAGGATCACCTGCCGCATCCGGCCACCGTCTGCATAGACGGGCGGAAAGTCAGGCGGCACGCTGTACGTGTACCGCTGGCGACGTTGCGCGAATAATGGCGACATGATCCGATCCACACTCGCCAGTTCGTGACGAAGGTCGAGCGCTATGGGTGCGAGCGTCATCTGGCCCGCCTCGACCTTCGTCAGGTCGAGCACATCATTGATCAGCGTCAGCAGATGCTGGCCGCTACGGAGGATGTCGAGCAAGCTTTCGCTCCGTTCCTCCGGCTCGGTGATGATGTCATC
>JBBSFO010000457.1:0-4691 GCA_038238655.1 Thermomicrobiales bacterium
CAACCCGACGACTACGAGGGACACCGCAAACTGGCGGAAGCGACCAGCATCCCGATCGCCACGGGCGAGAATGAGTACACGCGCTACGGCTTCCGCGACTTGATCGCGCACAACGCGGCGGCGATCCTCAACGCGGACGCCAAAGTGCTCGGTGGCATGACCGAGTTCATGAAGGTCGTCGCGCTGGCGCAGGCAAACGACCTGGACATCGCGCCGCATGGCTCGCAGGACATCCATGTCCATCTCGTCGCCGCCATTGCGAACGGCCTGATCCTCGAGTTCTATCGGGACAGCGTGGACCCGATGTGGGGCAAGACCTATCACCACACGCTGCGCCTCAACGACGACGGCACGGTCAGCCCGCCCGATGTCCCCGGCATCGGCGCGGACCCGAACTACGAGGCGCTCGCTCCACACCGCGTGGGTTAGGTCGTTCCCAGTGCCGCCAGCACATCAGCCTTCAGGGCATTGAAGGTCGGGTCGGCGACGAGATCGGCGTGCATGCGCGGGCGGGAAAGCGGCACGGCGATCTCCGTACGGATACGACCGGGGCGCGGGGTCATTACCACGACACGGTCAGCGAGGAAGACCGCCTCGTCCACGTCGTGCGTGATGAATAACACGGTCTGCCCCTCCGCCGCCCAAACACCGAGTAGCCATTCCTGTAAGGCGGCGCGGGTCAGGGCATCGAGTGCCCCGAACGGCTCATCTAAGAGCAGAACGTCCCGCTCCATCAGGACGGTGCGCAAGAGCGCGGCGCGCTGCCGCATGCCGCCGGAGAGCGCGGCGGGGTACACATCGGCGAACCCGTTGAGACCGAAGATCGGCAAACGCGCGCGCGCACTGACTCGCGCCGCCTGCACACCACGCCCCGCCAGTTCCGGACCGAGTGTGACGTTTTGTAGCACTGTTCGCCACGGCAGCAGCAAATCGCGCTGCGGCATATAGCCGACCTGCCCCGGCTCACCGATCACCGACCGACCATGCACCGCGACGCTGCCAGAGGCGGGCGTAATCAACCCGGCGAGCAGGCCGAAGAGCGTGCTTTTGCCGCATCCCGACGGGCCGATGATCGTCAAGAACATGCCCGGCGGCACGGCGAGCGCCAGGTCCTGCACCGCGACGACAGGAAGGGCGTCCCGACGTGCGGCGGGGAAGGCGACGGTGACGTTTGCCAGTTCGACCGCAGGGGCGACACTCACGCTGCCGTGCCCGCCGTCAGATTGACCGCCTGCGCCACACCGAGCGCGGCGCCGAGAATCGTCCGGGCAGCAGGCAGTCGTTCGGGCACGAGGGCGTAGCGATCCCGCCCTTCCTGCACGATCAGCCCCGCGCCGATCAACTCGCGCAGGTGGTGATACAATTGACCCGTCGTATTGAGTCCCGCTGCCTTCATCAATTCGCCGCTCGTCGCAGGCTGTTCCAACACGGCGCGATAGAGGGCGAGACGCGGCATGCTCGCCAGCGCCGCCAGGACGCGCACACTGCCATCGAGCGGCACGGCGAAGACCGCATTGCCCTCCGGTCGTGTGGTTGCGCCGTCCGTTCCTACCGCGCGCTCGCCGAAGACCTGCCCTTCGAGTCGCGCGATCCGTTCTTGTAATTGGGTGAGCGAAGCGCCCAGTTCGCTCGCTGGCACACCCCCATCACGCCCTTCGCGCTCGCGTTTTCGCGCCATGGTTACCCACCACCCTCCTGCTCACATTGCCCGTCGCGTCGCTCGTATCCTACCGCATGTCGTCGCGACGTAGTATGCAAATTGGGTCTATTGTGTGTGATTGGGGCAAGGTGCTCAGGGAAGCCAAAGCAACGTATCGTATTGTGCCTCGGGCTCGGTGCTATCGAGGAAGTGCGGCAACCGCAGCAGCATATCCGCGAAACGGAGATTCGGACTGTAGACGAGGATTCCGGCGTGCGCGCGTCCGATCATCTTCCACGCGGAATCGAGTGCGTAGAAGTGAGTGGCGTTTTGCGTAAAGATCGCGCGTCCACGCTCGGTGGCATAGGCAAGTTGCTCGGTATCGGAGATACGCTGGTTCGCGCGGCTGGCTTCGTGACAACTCACGATGTCGTACCCACGCGTGCGCAATGCCACCGCGAGCCGGGTGCTTACCATCTCATCCGTAAAGATCGAGATACCGAGACCCGGCACTAGCGCGCTCGTAAATGGGCGAGTGTCGCGTCGTTGTGCGCGATGTCTTCGTCAACGCGGGCAGGATGCGCGCGATACCAGGCGAGCGCGTCTTCAATTTGCTGGTGAGTAAGTTGTGGCAATTCATCGGCAATGGCATCCACATTACCGGTGAGCGCATACAACTGCACGACCGTCCGCACAGGAATCCGCGTGTTCCCAATGCATGGATAGCCGCCCGAGACTCCCGGCGTCTCACGGATCGTTCCTTCATCGTCGTACGTGCGGCGCAGCGCGACCATACGCTTTCCCTCCGGTGTCGCAAATTCTTCCATCTAGTGTATCACGCTCGAACATCATCGCTTCTCCCACTGTTGACACACTCCTTCTCATGATATATCGTCTCGATAAGAGATGTTGAGATACGATCTCGGCAACATGATGGGGGTGGGCATGGATACGCGTATCGGACAGCGACAACTTGGGCGACGCGTGGTGCTCGGCGGCATCGTCGGATCGGCTGGGGCAGTGCTCCTCGCGGCGTGCGGCGGCAAAAGCGGCGGCGACAAGTCTGCGGTGCTAACGAGCAATGCGCCCGTTGCCACCGTCCCCCCTGGCACGCAGATGACGGTCGCTGCGACGACGACGCAGATTCAGGATTTCGTGCGGAATGTCGGCGGTAACCGCGTCACCGTCACGGGCATCCTCAAGCCGAATGTGGACCCGCACGATTACGAGCCAACAGTTGAGGACGCGAGCGCGATCGCGCAGGCGAACATCGTCTTTGTACATGGCGTCGGCCTCGATAGTTGGATGGACAAGACGGTCAAGGGCGCGAGCGTCAAAGCAGCGATCATCACGACGACGAGCGGCATCAAACTGCTGACAGGCGACGAGTCCGAGGTTGAGGGCGATCCGCACGTCTGGTTCGATCCGACCAACGCGCAGACGATGGTAGCGAACATCGCCGCCGGGCTGGCGAAAGGAGACCCGGCAAATGCCGCGACCTATCAGGCGAATGCGAAAGCCTACACCGACCAACTAACGCAACTCGACGGGCAACTGAAGGGCCTCTTCAATCAGATACCGAAGGAGCAGCGCAAGCTCGTCACCAACCACGACGCGTTCCGCTATCTCGCGCAGCGGTACGATCTGACGATTGTCGGGGCGGTAATCCCGAGCATTTCGGATACCGCCGAGCCGTCTGCCAAGCAAGTGAATGATCTGATTGATACGATCAAGAAGGAAAAAGTGAAGGCGATTTTCGCGGAATCCTCCGCGAATCCGCAGGTCGCACAGCAGGTGGCGAAAGAGACAGGGATCGCGATTGTAGACACGCTCTACGGCGATACACTCGGCGAACCCGGCAGCACGGGCGATAGCTACATCAAGATGATGACCTACGACGCGATGACCATTGCGAATGCGCTGAAATGATGGACGCCCTAACTCCCCGGCCCCCTTCCCCAATGGAGAAGGGGGAGCAAATCGGGAGTAATCCACGAGCCGTGGTGATTGATGTTCGGGATGTGACGGTCGCGTATCATCGCACGACGGCGATTGAGGAGATCAACGTCGCTTTCCCCGCCCACGCGGTTACAGGTATCATCGGGCCGAATGGCGCGGGCAAGACGACGCTGCTGCACACGATCATGGGGATGCAACCGCACCAGCACGGCAGCATCGCGCTCTTTGGCACGACGATCCGCCGGGCGCGCCGCCGCATTGCCTACGTCCCACAGCGCGAGGCAGTGGACTGGCAATTTCCGGTCACGGTGCGCGATGTCGTGCTGATGGGCCGTTACGCCGCGATGGGCTACGGTCACCGCCCAACCGCCGCCGACGAAACCTGCGTGCATAATGCGCTGACCCAGGTCGGTATGCTGCCCTTTCTCGCGCGGCAGATCGGCACACTCTCCGGCGGGCAGCAGCAGCGCGTTTTTCTCGCCCGCGCCCTCGCCCAGGAAGCGGAATTGCTGATCCTCGACGAGCCATTCGCCGGGATTGACGCCGCCTCGCAGGAGACGATCTTTCACCTGCTCGCCGCCTTCCGCGACGACGGCAAGACCGTGCTGCTTTCGACGCACGACCTGACGAGCATCCGCAGCCACTGCGATTACGTCCTTTGCCTCAATCGCCGCGTGATCGCCTTCGGCCCGGTGGAAACGACCTTCCGCCTTGATGTGCTGGAACGCACCTACGGCGGCCGCATCTTCCATCTACACGGCAGCGAGGCGGTGATGCTCCCGTGATCTCCCTCGCGAACCTCTGGCAAGACTACAGCTCCGTGCTACACAAGCAGTTCTTCCAGCATGCACTCCTTGCGGCGCTGCTGATCGGCGTGCTGTGCGGCGTCGTTGGCACGTACGTTGTGCTGCGCGGCTACGCCTTCCTCGGCGACGCACTGGCGCACGCGACCTTTCCCGGCGTCGCCGTCGCCTATCTGTTCGGAACGAGCATTCTCGGCGGCGCGCTCGTTGCGGGGCTGGTAACGGCCTTTTTGATCGGCGGCGTGTCGCGCAACCGGCGGGTTAGCAACGATTCCGCGATTGGCGTCCTG
>JBBSFO010000458.1:0-4691 GCA_038238655.1 Thermomicrobiales bacterium
CGATCCCTTGCGCGGCGCCAGCCCGAACAACCGGGCAGGGGCTGTCGCTGTGCGTTGAACGATCTCCGGCCACGACCAACTGCGCACATTGATCGCCGCGTCATACACGATGGGAAGCATGTGCTGAATGACTGAGAGGCCCTGTGGCGCGTCGAAGATATTCGCCCATCCCGCCTCTTTCGAGGCGACGGTGTAGCCGCAATGGTCCGAACAAACGAAATCGAGCGTGCCGTTGGCGAGGCCACGCCAGACGGCCTCTACATCGCCACGGGTGCGCAACGGCGGGGCGCAGCGCGCGAAGCCGCCCTTGCGTGCGAGATCAGAAACATCCATCACGAGGTACTGCGGGCATGTTTCGCCCGTGACACGGACGCCACGCGCCTTCGCGGACTGGATGTATTCGAGCGCCAGTTGGCAGGAGACGTGCGCGATGTGTAAACGCCCACCGGTCGCTTCCGCGAGAAAGATTGCCCGCTGCACCGCCTCCGCCTCATACGGCGCGGGTCGCGACCGCGCGTGCGCGAGCGGGTCAACCTGCCCCGACGCACGCATCCGCTGGATACCATCGGCAACCAGTGAGGCGTTCTCCGCATGCACTGTGAAGATCATACCGGTATCGCGGAGCGTTTCGAGGGTGTGCAGAATGTCCGCATCGCTGACGGGTACCATCCCTGCCGAACCGCCGACCATGAACGCCTTGAAAGCGATGGCACCCGCCGCACGCATCGCGTCGAGATCATCCGGCGTTGTCGTGCCGCCGACCACCGCGCCATACATCGCAACATCAATCACGGCATTTTTCTCGGCTGCCTCCCGGCGCACGCGGAATGAATCGCCGTCCGCCGCGAGCGGTTCTGCCTGCGGCATCTCGATGATAGTGGTGACGCCACCGGCAGCGGCGGCCATCGTCGTGGTGTGAAAGCCTTCGACCAGCGGTTCGTCCGGCTCACGCGCGTGGATGTGGGCGTCCACGCCACCGGGCAGGACGAGCAACCCGGTGGCGTCAATCACTCGATCCGCCGTGTGCGCCGATGCATCTGCTTCGATGCCGACGATCCGCTCGCCGCGCACCAATAAATCGGCGCGGACGAGCGCGGTTTCGGTGACGAGCGTGCCACCACGGACAATCAGCGTGTCGTCGTTCGTCTCGTCCATCATCGCTGCGCTCCTTTATCGGTCGAGGACGTGGCGTGTCAGGAACGCCTCCATGCGCGTGATATAGTCGCGGATCGTTGCGACTTGCCGCCAGCCATGCCCTTCGCCGGGATAGACGTGATAATCAACCGTCTTTTCGGCCTTTTTTAGCGCCGCGACCATCGCTTCGGATTGCGCGGGCGGGACGCGTCGGTCGGCATCACCCTGCAAGACGAGCATCGGCCCCTGCGTGTTGGCGGCGTGCGTGACGGGCGAGCGCTCGACCCAGAGGTCGTAATTCTCCTCGATCGGGCCGAGTTCGGCGTCGAACAGATATTTGGCGAGGCGATCCGTCTGATTGCGGAAGTTGACGTAGTCACTCACGCCGAAGAGCGCCACGCCCGCCGCGAAGGCGCCCGGCGCCATCGCCATGCAAGCAAATGTGGCGAGGCCACCGCCACTGCCGCCCCATGCGACGACGCGCCGCTCATCCACAAGTCCGCGCTCCCGCAGGACATTGATGCTCGCCACATTGTCCTGAAGATCGAGGTCGGTCCAGGTGCCGTGCAGGAGGTCGGTGTATTTCCGTCCGTAACCGGTGCTGCCGCGAAAGTTGGGCTTCAGGACGGTCCAGCCGCGCGACACCCAGTATTGTGAGATGGGATCCCACTGCATCAGCGTCTGCGCGGTTGGGCCACCATGGATGTGGATGAGCGCGGGGTGCTTGTTCGGGATAATATGCGCTGGCTCCATGAGGAGGCCGTAGATTTCCGTGCCATCCGGCGACTCCCATGACACATGCTTGGGATAAATGAAGGTAGATGGATCGGTCAGGCCGCCCGGCGCGCCCTCGGTGAGCCAGACCGGCGCACCCTGCCCCACACCGTACACGACGACATTGGGCGCACGCTCCGGACTTTGGTGGAGAGCGTAGATCCGCTCGCCGTCCGCCGACCACGAGATGCCGGTGTTGACGCCGCGCCTTTGGGACGCCTTTTCCGTTTTCCTGGATGCGACTTCCGTGACCATGATCTGAATATCGGCGTTTTCGTTGCGTGTATACGCGATCCGCCGCCCATCGGGCGACCAGCGTGGCTCGGCCTGTTCGAATTGTTCGGGCTGCACCGGGTGCGGTTCGCCACCCTCCGTTGGGATGATCCAAATATTCGCGAACCCGGAGCGGTCAGAGACAAACGCGATATTCGTGCCGTCCGGGGACCAGCGGGGAGAATTATTGACGACATCGTCGGTCGGCGTCAGCACCGTCATGGCTCCGGTCGCGATCTCGACGACAGCAATTTGCGCGTCGTGATTCCACCGCCCGAAGGTGTCGGTGATCGTGCAGACGATGCGCGTGCCATTTGGCGAAATCTGTGGGCCGGAGGCAAAGATGCCTTCGGGGGTAACACGGCGTGTCATCGGTGTCTCGGTGTTGAGGTCGCGAACGGCGATGAACATCTGCTCGTCCACATCGCCCCGATCCACGAGATAGGCGACGAATGAGCCATCCGGCGCGACGCAGGGGGAGGCGTTGCCACCTTCACCGTCAGTGATCTTTTGCGCGCGGCCACCCTCGCGCGTAACACGGTGGAGCTTGCCGTCGTCCGGCGATGTATAGATGAGTGCGGCGCTGTCGGGCGTCCACACAAAGCCCGCGCCAACACCGCCAGTGAAGGCGGGGGTGCAGGGCACATCGGCCGTGACGAGCGACGGGATACCGCCGCTGCTCGGAACGACCCAGAGGTCGGAGCGCTGATTGTAGTCCTGCACGTAGGCGACGAATCGCCCATCTGGCGAGGCAAGGGGAGAGCCGAGCAGGCGTGTTTGCGCGATGATGTTCGCGCTGAACGGCGATTCCCATGTGCCGGGTCGTTGGATTGGCTGGCGTTCAAGGAAACTCGTCATCGTTGTTCCTTTCTCGTGAGGCGCGGTGTGGTGTACTCACGCTTCATTCGCGGCGGACGGCGGCAGATCGCCACTCGTCCTATAGAGCCGGTCGCCGGCATCGCCGAGGCCCGGCACGATGTAGCCGTCGTCGTTCAGTGCACGGTCAAGGGCGGCGACATGGATCGGAACGTCGGGGTGCGCGTCCACGAGCCGTTGGACACCGTACGGCGCGGCGATGATGCCGACGTACGAGATGCATCGCGCCCCCCACTCCTTGAGAATGGTGATCGTCTTCACTGCGCTCCCGCCCGTCGCCAGCATCGGATCGAGGACGAAGCAGGTATCCACGGTCGCGAGGCCGGGCAGGCGGTTATAGTAGGTGACGGGTTGGAGCGAGGTTTCGTCACGATACAAGCCGATGTGCCAGACGTGCAGGGAAGGAAACAGCGCCAGAAATCCGTCCACCATGCCGAGGCCGGCGCGGAGGACGGGGACAATGGCAAATCGCTCGTCCAGCGTCGTGCCGTCTGTTTCTTCTAATGGCGTCTGCACGCGTGTTTGGGTGGTGCGCATTGCCGCCAGCGCCTCATAGGCGAGGCAAACCGTCAGGTCGGTCATCGCATGCCGAAACGTGGCGCTGTCTGTTGCCATATCCCGCAAGATTGTCAGTTTATGCGCGACAACCGGGTGGCGTGAGATCTGCAACTGTGGCAATGCGCGGGCTGCATCGTGTGTGGGTTGCGGCTGATCGCGCATCGGCTTTCCCGCGTGCATGAACATTCCCGTTTCCTCCCGTGTGGTATCGGGCACAACCGAGCGATAGCGTATCACAGAATGTCGGGCGGTTGACTGATGGCGTAGTGTCGGCTATGCTGTCGGTATTCGGGGTGTGGCGCAGCCCGGTAGCGCACCTGCTTTGGGAGCAGGGGGTCGGAGGTTCAAATCCTCTCGCCCCGACCAGTGATAGATGAGGCGGACGTGGGGGCGCGGTGCGCGAAACCTCGTCCGCTTTTTTCTTGTCGCGGTGTTTAAGAAAGTGAAACACGGCAACACGTTTCTCGTATCTTATTGCGGGGGCGGCACGCAGCTGCGAATCGAATTCATGAAAGCGAACGTTACGATGACGGCAACGGACACACATACAACGGATACCGACAGCGAAATACTCGATACGATTGTCCACGATCACCACCGACTCGCCTCTTATCATCACGGCCCGCCCATTCAGGAAACCGATGAAACGCTCCTGATCGAGCGGGCAATCACCGGGGATGAGCGAGCGTTCGCTGAGCTCGTTGCGCGCTATCAGACGGCGGTCTATAACCTCGCGTACCGGATGCTCGGCGATGCCGGGGAAGCGGAAGATGCTGCTCAGGAGGTCTTCCTACGCATCTATCGCCGCCTCGCGACCTACGACGCCGACCATCGGTTTTCTACCTGGGTGCTCTCGATTGCCAGCCACTATTGCATAGACCTGCTCCGGCGCAAGCGGCCCTGGCTCGTACCGCTCGAAAATATCTCCAACTGGATGCGGGCGCATTCGCGCGGGCCAGAGGCAGCGGCGCTAGTGCAGGAGCAACAGGATACCGTTCGCAACCTGCTCGCGAAACTGCCGGAACATTACCGGCTCGTTCTGCTCTTGCGGTACTGGCACGATCTCGGTTATGAAG
>JBBSFO010000459.1:0-4690 GCA_038238655.1 Thermomicrobiales bacterium
ACCCCTGTGGCATCCATGTTGCGCAAACCCATGTGGGACATGTCGTTTTTTGAAAGGAGCCGGACATCCATGAGTGCAACACAGCAACGGCCCAGGAGCATCCGCGAACTGACCGCCGGCCACACGGTCGTCGGCTTCATCACGATCGGCGAAGACGGCAAGCCGAACTGCCGCGCGATGACAACGCAAGAAGCGGATCCGGATATGGACCTCTGGTTCGCTACCCGCCTCGATTCCGAGAAAGTGGACGAACTGCGCAAGAACCCGAATGTCGGCCTGTACTACTACAACGCAGGACGTGGGCGTATATCACGATCGGTGGCACCGTCGAGGTTATCAAGGACACCGCACGATTCAAGAAATACTGGAAAGAGTCGTGGCGCCGCTGGTTCCCGAACGGCCCCGACGACCCGGATGCCGTTCTCCTGAAGGTAGACGCCGAAGTCGTCACCTATGAGGATCAGGGCGAACCCGTAACGTTCAATCCGAAAGAGCAGCGGTAGGGACCCACCCCCAGCCTCTCTCGACGCGGGAGGGGGAACGAAACATGTTCTCCCTCCCGTTCCGGGGGGGGTGGGTTGGGCAACCTACATCACCGACGGCGGTTCCTCGCGCTCGATGACGATCCGGCGCGGCTGGGCGGTTTCCTGTGGAGTGCGCGGATCGGCAAAAATACGATCCACGGCCATCAAACCTGCCGAGCTAACCGCATCCACGAAGGATTGCACGGCCAGCACGCTTTCCCGCGCGCTCTGGCGCAGATGCTCGCGCGTCTGCACCGGCAATGCGCCGACGGCCCCGGAAACAACTTTCCGCGGGATCGCCAGCGCCTGTCGCTGCGCGTCATCCATCCGCTCGGACGCCCGGCGGCGCGCGTCGTCCATCTGCGCTCGCCGCGCACGCGTGCGGCCCGGCATCGCCTCTTCGGCGTCGAGGTCAATTTGCTCGTCGTGTGCGAAGACGTCCATATCCTGCTCGTCCATCCGAACCTCCTCGAAGTGATGAGTGATGAGTGCTGAGACGATCAGCGCAGCATCCGTCACTTGCTACTCGTTACTCTCATTCTACCCCAGGTAGACGCGTACGACGATGTCGGCAAGCGTGTGGTTGTTGCGGTCGGTGATGTCGTCCGCACTCGACGCGACGCAGATGACGAGGTCCGTCTCGGCGCGGAAAAGGATGCTATCGTCTCGCTCGGAAAGGGGTGCGCGAAACTCCCACGTACCCCGCTCCTTGAACCCGATATGTTGGAAGAGATTGATGGGATCGGGCACGCGGTCGTAGCCGATGTCGTACTTCTGGAGCGCGATAGCGAGTGCGTCTCGCGTCGTCTGATGCGAAGCGGTGATGCCGCGCGTGATGTAGAAGCGCGCATCATCGGCAGGCAAGAGTAGGTCGTGCCGCCCGACGCCGTCCTGCACAACCGTTAGCATCGCGTTGCCGAGGTTCGAATACAGCGTCTGGCCCTGCTGCAACATGATGCTGCCGGTGTGAGCAATCGTCTGGCTGGTAGAGAGATATTCTTCCATATAGCCTATCCGAAACGCGCAAAACGGCGCGGTCTGCCCGCCATGCGGGTCCGTCACCTGGATGTATTGCCCGCGCAGGACTTCCGTGGTGTCCGCCTCGCTGGGGTGAATCGTCAGGTAGGCGCGGGGAGCCTGTCCGGTGAAATCGGGGCTTTCAGTCGTGGTCATCGGCGGGTGCCGTCCTTTCGATTGCGGGCAATGAGCGCGAGCATTTCGTAGATGACATTCGCGGCGAGCATCGCGGTCGTCTGTGTCGGATCGAATGCGGGCAGCACCTCGACGCAGTCCGCCGCGACGATCTCCAGCCCCACAAGGCCACGCACTGCCAGCAGCGCTTCCCACGCAGTCGGGCCGCCGACCTCTGGTGTGCCGGTGCCGGGCGCGTACGTCGGGTCAACGAAGTCTATGTCGTATGTAAGGAACACCGGGCCACCGCCGACGACAGCGCGGATCGCGGCATGTGTCGCCTCCCATCCTTGTCGCCGTACGTCCTCCATCGGCCAGAGCGTGAAGCCCATGTCGCGCGCGTCCTGATAATCGGACGGGCCGTACAAGGAGCCGCGCATCCCGGCCTGAAACGAGCGGTGTGGGTCAATTAGTCCTTCTTCGGCGGCGCGGCGGAAGGGCGTGCCGTGGTTGTACTTGCGGCCGAAGTATTCGTCCCACGTATCGCCGTGGGAGTCGAACTGGACGAGCGCGACCGGGCCATGCTTCGCCGCCACCGCCCGCAACTCCGCCAGCGTGATCGAGTGGTCGCCGCCGATGCCAATCGGGATCACGCCTGCTGCGAGGATCGGCGCAAGGCCCGCCGTAATCCGCGCGTATGAATCCTCGATGTAGCCCGGCACAACCGAGGTATCGCCGTAATCCACGCACGAAAGTTCCTCGAAAACCATCACGTCTACCGACGGATGGTAAGGCCGGAGGAGCAGCGATCCGTCGCGCACCGCCGCCGGGCCGAACCGGGCACCGACGCGGTAGGTCGTCGCTGTATCGAACGGGATGCCGACAATCGCTACGTCCACGCCGTCAAGGTCCGTGATGTGCGGCAGGCGCGCGAAGGTATGAATCCCACCGAATCGGGGCGACTCTTGCGCATCGCTCGGACGATAATGCGGCATGATAACGATCCCTTTCATCCAGCGCGGAGACATCCATGACCGTCTGCCGATTGTGGGTGCCCGCCGTGAGGGTGTCAAGGAAACAGCAGACTACTGGTGACGATTTCAGGGAGTCATTCTGGATGCCGGGAACGGGTACACACCGATCCATCGCGCCCGTGCGAACTGCGGTTGCGCCTCCTTGATGAATCGCTCGTCGGCGGTCCAGAAGTCGGTCCCTGCGCGTTCTGTCAGCGCGAGATACTGCGCGTCGTAGGCCAACTTCTGTCCGGTAGCCGCCGCGAGATCCATCGCCATCTCCGTCAGCGCGTGGTCGAAGGGGAGGAGCGTCACGATGCGGACGATGTCTGCAAGCGCGAGTTTGGCGGCCGCGCCGGTGATCTCCCCATCCCGCGTCTTACGGCGTAGGACGCTCGCCACCTCATAGCCGAGCAGCATCGGGGCAATCATCGGGATACGCTGGCGCAGGCAGTCATCACGCAGGGCGCGAGCCTCGATTGTATACGGCTCCGCGATCATCCATTTGATCGTCAAGCCCGAATCCACAACGACACTCATGCGGAGGCCAGTCTCGCGTCGCGCTCCTCACGCATCTCCCTAATGGCCTCTGCGGAGTCCTCGGTGAAGACGCGCCCCTGCATAATCTCGTCGCTGTGGCGGTTGAGGAGGGCGATCAACATCTCGACATCCTCATCCTCTGCCCGACGCACCCGTTCCGCCGAGATACCCAGCGATTCCCGTCCGGCGAGGTCGCGGATCATCCCGATGAAATCCTGCGGCCTCACGAAGGAAAGTGTCTGGATTGAGGACGGGTCCTTGATGATCGGGCCATCCCCCCAGTAGATCGTCGCAAAGGCGAGATCAGAGACGAATTCGCCGGGTGATCGGGTATCCGCGAAGGCGAGCGCGAGCGTGAAAACCCATCCGTTCGCGAATGTGACGTGGAAGTCGGGCGGGACACGATCGGTGGTCGAGAGGAGCCTAGCATCGCGCACGACGGTACGAACGGCGTAGCCAAGCAGGGTGTCGTCTCCCGAACGCCATTCCCATTCACGGACGTAAAGCACGCCGTTGCTGATCATGTACTGTGGTTGGTTGTGCGCTACTGCGATCATCAGTCATCTCCAATTGAGATCGTCACATACGGCAGGCACGAAGGTATGAATCCCACCGAATCGGGGCGACTCTTGCGCATCGCTCGGACGATAATGCGGTATGACAACGATCCCTTTCTCCGGCACGGCGGCAGACGCAGCAACGGACAGATTGTGGGGGGGCACGCATGCGGTGTCAAATATTTGGGCACCGATCTATTGCTATCTCGCCGCCGTGTCGGTATCCTGTGAACGGAATAAAATGCCACTTCCTATAATAAAATATGCAGCGGCAACCAGGTCATCACGAACGCGTCCGAACTGACATAGCGGAGCAGATGTAGTGATCGCCACGCGACGGGGAGGGTATGAGCATGGAGCGAACGAGCACGACGACTGACCGAATGCAGGGCACAGCCCAGCCGGGTTTCTCCCGTCGGGCCGCGCTGAAGGGCGCACTGACCGGTGCCAGCGCCGCTGCCCTGAGCGCGCTCCTCGCCGCGTGCGGCGGAGGCGGCGCACCCCCAAATCCGCCGACGGAAGCCCCGAAAGCGACGACGGGGACCGGGGCCGGGACGACCGCTCCGGCAATCGTCGCTTCTCCGGCAGCCGTGCAACCGACCGCCGCTGTCGCCGGTTCGTCTGTCGCCCCGTCATCCGCCGCCCCGCCATCCGTCGTTCCGGCATCCATCGCCCCGGCGGCTGGCACGCCGAAGAAGGGTGGCGTCCTCGTCGTCGGTGTGACGACGGATGCACCGAGTCTGGAGCCGCACAAAGATGCAGCCACGGGCCGTGCGCTCCGCACGCAGATGATGTATTCATACCTCGTCCAGGCGGATAAAGACCTGAAAATTCAGCCGGATTTGGCGGAAAAGTGGGAAGTCGCGCCGGACGCCAAGACGTACACTTTCTTTCTACGCAAGGGCGTCAAGTTTCACAACGGTCG
>JBBSFO010000460.1:0-4672 GCA_038238655.1 Thermomicrobiales bacterium
AGAAGTCCGCAGCACTGGGTACGCCCTGCACACGATGCAGACGGCGTTCTGGGCGTTGACCCATCATCCAACATTCGAGGCTGCGGTCATCGCCGCCATCAACTTTGGCGACGACGCGGACACGAGCGGTGCAGTGACGGGTGCGCTCGCTGGCGCGCGTGAAGGCGTCGGGGAAATCCCGGAGCGATGGCTGACCGTCCTGCGGTCGCGCGAGGAACTGCGCGCGCTGGCACACGGCTTGCACAAGCAAGTCGTGAAATGAGATGCGGAATATTCCGCGAAACTCCTTGTTTCCTTTCGGGAGATGGTCTACTGTTCCCTTGCACGGACAACGTGGCGCGGTATCTCTTCGGATGCAACCAAATGACGTATCAGTACGTTAAACAACTGTACGAATCTGGTATGCGGGGGTGCATTGTGGTGTTGGCTGAGGAGGAACGGGCGTGAGCATCAAGCACAACCCTCAATTGAGATTGCAACAAGCCTGGCGAATGCTTGCCGTGGCAACCGCCACGCTGCTCATGGTCGCACTGATCGCGCCGGTTGCCGTCGGTGCGGAATCGCCGATGGCGGGGCCGATCGTTGTGTATTTCCCCTCCACGGGGCACAACGTGAACGGCGACTTCCTCGATTTTTGGCACGAGAACGGCGGTGTAGACCGAATCGGCAACCCGATCACCGAAGAAGTGAAGGACGGCAAGACGACTAAGCAGTACTTCGAGCGCGGCGTGGTCGAGTACACCCCCGCAATCGGCATCTCCTTTGGCCGCCTCGGCGCGGAAGCCGTGCTTGGTCGCCACGATTCGCCCTTCATGCCGCTGAGCCGCGATCAGTTCGGTCCCGACCGCGATGGTCATCTGCTTTTCACGCCAACGGGGCATAGTGTTACGGGGCTATTCGCCAACTTTTGGCAGCAGAATGGCGACCTCGGCGTCTTCGGCTTCCCGCTTTCCGAGCCGACCCGCGAGGCCGTCGGCGATGCGAAGACCGTAACGACTGTCCAATATTTCGAGCGGGCGCGCTTCGAACTCGCCAAAGGCCCGAACGGTCAGGAAAGCGTCCGTCTCGGTAATCTCGGCAAGGAATTCGCGCTGGCACGCGCGCTGGGTGTCAATCCGGTGCCGAAAGACGGCAGCGCGATGGACTACAATGCCGGCATCTGGCCGAAGTGGATTGATGTGAACCTGAAGACGCAGCATCTCGTCGCCTTCGAGGGAAACAGCGTTACCCAGCAGTTCGATATCACCTCCGGCGAACCGGGCCACGATACCCCGACGGGTGTCTTCCAGATCTTCTCCAAGGTCAAGGATGAACGGATGAAAGGTGATATCGGCCTGCCAACTGCGTACGATATCCAGCACGTTCCGTGGACGATGTACTTCGCCGGTGGCGGCTACGCGATCCACGGTGCGCCGTGGCGGGCGGTCTACGGTCCTGGCACGCAACTCGGCGGTAGCCACGGCTGCGTTAACTCGCCGGTCTCGCAGGTTGCCTCGCTCTACCAGTGGGCGCCGCTCGGCACGACGGTGATCGTCCACTTCTAGCAAGCAGCGGACAGCAAAACGGAGTCGGGGATTGTTGCCCTCGGCTCCGTTTTCATTGCTGCCCCGAATTAGTCCGCGACACGCGCGGCTGGTTCGGCGTAGGTGTGCGGTGGGGGGATCGGGCATCTATCCGCTCGTTATGCATCGAGCCAGCTGTCAATCGCATCCTGCCCCTGCCGCTTCGTACGAGATGCCATGCGTCACGCATCCCGGCAATTCGGGATCGTCACGATATACGCCGCGTCTTCATCAGACTATTCGATCACCATAGAGGAACGTTCAGGCTTGCTCATTCGTGCCTTCCTGTCCCGTTCGGATCGCAGCAACGAGTGTCTCGACACTTGGCCGGTCGGCTTGATTCTTAGAGCAGTGTGCGAGGATGATGCGACCGTCCGGGCCGACGATCACATCGCCGCCGAGTTGGCGGGTGTCCTCGTCGGTCTTCATTTTCATCTTCATGCCGCTCCGGATCAGGCGGGCATACTTGGCGATCACTTGCGCCGAGTAAATCTCTCGCAATGACCCGACGCGCATCCCGTACGCTTTGTAGACCGTTCGGCCTTCATCCGCGAGCAGCGGAATGCCGTCGGGAATCGCGAAATGTATGCGGTACTGCGGCAGACGGTGAACCTGGCTGAAAAAGAGCGCGACGATGCCGACGCCCATGTCGGCGAGTTCGGCGGACTGCCGCAACTGCGACAGATGCTCCTGGCAGGGCAGTCACTGCAAATGGCGGTGGAACATGAGGATCAGTGGCTTGCCGAGGTGCTCGGAAAGCCGCCACTCGTCGCCACGATCCGTATGCAGTGTGAAATCCGGCGCGATGTCACCGATGGAGAGACAGGTCAACGAGGTTCCCCCCTCCCCTGACCCCTCGCCTGCGGCGGCGGGAGAGGGGACCGTGACTCAATAGCTTACGACGCATTCTCAGTGTCTCCTACTACCCGAGGAGGTACGCTGCAATGAACTTGGCTCGATCTTTGCAACAAATTCCCCTCTCCCGCCGCAGCGGGAAAGGGGTCAGGGGAGGGGGAATCCGGCTCTAGACCGCATACCCCTGTATTCCATCCACAATCCTGTCTCCCATCGCGACGGTGCCGAGCGTGCCGCCGAGATCGCGCGTGCGCACGCCATCGGTGAGCAGGCGGTCTATGACCTGCTGGATGGCGTCCGCTTCGGCATCGAGGCCGAACGAGGTGCGGAGCATCATCGCGGCGGAGAGGATCATACCAAGTGGGTTGGCGATGCCCTGACCGGCGATGTCTGGCGCGGTTCCGTGGATCGGCTCGTAGAAGCCGAAGAGTTTCGCGGGCGAACCTGATCGCTCCGGCGGCAGGCCGTTCAGCGACGCCGACGGGAGCATGCCCATCGAACCGGCGAGCATCGCCGCTTCGTCGGTCAGGATGTCGCCAAAGGTGTTCTCGGTGACGATCACATCGAAGGCGCGCGGGTTGCGGAGCAGGGCCATCGCCGCCGCGTCCACAAGAATGTGATCCATCTCGATCGCCGGGAACTCCGCCGCGACCTCCATCGCCACCTCGCGCCAGAGCCGGGAGGACATCAGCACATTCGCCTTGTCCACGCTCGTCACCTTGCCGCGCCGCTGCACCGCGATCTCGCAGGCGAGCCGGACGATGCGGCGAACCTCTTCTTCGGTGTAATAGAGTGTGTCCACGGCGGCGCGCTGACCGTCCGGCGCGATCATCCGCTCCTTCGGGCTGCCGTAGTAGAGGCCACCTGTCAACTCGCGCACAATCAGCATGTCCACGCCTTCGAGGACGGACGCCTTGAGTGGGGAAGCATCGAGCAGGGCGGGCGTCGCGACGACGGGGCGGAGGTTCGCGTACAGGTTAAAGTCTTTGCGGAGGCGGAAGATCGCGTCTTCGGGTCGGACGGTGGCGTAGGCGTCCTGCGTCGCGCCGCCGACCGCGCCGAAAAGGATGCTGTCGCTGGCGCGGGCGAGGCTCATCTCCTCGTCGCGAATCGCCACGCCATACGCCTCGATGCCAGAAACGCCGACTTGGCCTGTCTCGAACGTGAAGGCGTGCCCGAACCGCTCGCCGACCGCGTCGAGCACCTTGCGCGCCTCGGCCATCACATCGGGGCCGATACCGTCGCCGGGGAGGCAGAGGACGTTGTACTCCGTCATGCCGTCGCACCGGCGGTGGCGGCCTGCCGCTCGGCCTCGGCGGCGATCTTGTTGCGGATCGAATTGATCAGGCCGCCCGCCTTGATGATCTCCATGATCGCGGGCGGGTAGGCCGCTGCCTGATACTGCTCGCCGCGCGTCACGTTGAAGATCGTGCCGGTTTCGAGGTCCACATGGATTTCGTCGCCCGGCTGCACTTTCTCCGCCGCCTCCGCCGATTCGAGCACCGGCAGGCCGATATTGATCGCATTGCGGAAGAAGATGCGCGCGAAGTTCTCCGCGATCACGCACGAGACGCCCGCGCCCATCAGCGCCATCGGCGCATGCTCGCGCGACGAGCCGCAGCCGAAGTTCGCCTTAGCGACGATGATGTCCCCCTTGCGCACCTTCGAGGAGAATGTTGGATCAACCCCCTCCAGTGCGTGCTTGCCAAGTTCTTCTTTCGTGTTCGCCGTCAGGTAATGCGCCGGGATGATCACATCCGTATCAATGCTCGGCCCAAACGTCCATGCCCATCCGTTCAGTTCGGTGCTCATCTGGTTTTCCTACCCCCTAGCCCCCTCCCTCGGAAGGAGGGGGAACTGGAGGGCGCATGCGATGCGCCCCTACATTTACCTTGCGTTTCCCCTTCCCCTCCCCTCTCCATCGCCATGGAGAGGGGAGGGGGCGAGGTTCCCTTACGCTGGCACCAAATCCGCGACTTCGCGCGGGTCGGTGATGCGGCCGGTGATAGCGGAAGCGATGGCGACGGCGGGGTTGGCGAGGTAGACGTGCGCCTCGACGTGGCCCATCCGGCCACGGAAGTTGCGGTTGGTGGTGGAAACGATCACATCCTGCTCGTCCGCGACGCCCATGTAGCCGCCGAGGCAGGGGCCGCAGGTGGCCGTGCTGAAGACCGCGCCCGCCGCCGCGAACTGCTCCGCCAGCCCCTCATGCATCGCCTGGATGTAGACATCCTGCGAGCCGGGGATGACGATGC
>JBBSFO010000461.1:0-4644 GCA_038238655.1 Thermomicrobiales bacterium
AAGCATGGGCGCAACGCCTCCTGACAAGCCCCACCCGCCTCCGCCGCGTCACCAACGCCGTCCGCCCCTTCCCCTTCACCGCGCCCCTCGGCGCATCCCTCCTCCTCCACCTCGGCTGACAGATGCGCTTAGCCACAGAGGATGCAGAGCGCACAGAGAGAACGTGGAGAGAATCCTTTTTTTCATCTCCATTTCTTCTCTGTGCGCTCTGCATCCTCTGCGTCCTCTGCGCTCAAGTTGGCCCGACTCAGTAGACGAACGGGATGAGTTTTTTGACGGAGCGGCGGTAGGCGGGATAGGCGGGAAATTGTTCGGTCAACCATGCTTCTTCGCGGTGGGCTTTGGCATCGAAAAAGGCGAAGAAGACGGCACTGAGGAGCATGCGCGTCCGGTTGCCGGTCAGGAGGCCCGCGCCGAGCGTGATAAGCATCGCGCTGCTGTAGATAGGGTGGCGTACGATGCCGTATACGCCATCCTGCACGAGCGTCGCGTCGTCCTTTGGGTGCGGGAGCGGCGTCAGGTTTTTACCAAGATCGCGTGCGGCAGCTCGCGCTAGCGACAGACCGGCAAGCGCAAGTGGCACCCCAACGACCCGCCCCATCCGCCGCCACCCAGGCGACCACGCGTTACCCTTCCCCGGCGCGACAATCGCCGCCGCAAACAGCGTCATCTGCGCCACCACCCACCATTCCCCGCGCTCACCGAACGAGTGCGAGGCATCGTTGTTACTATTCATCCTCCGTGCCTCTCTGTGTTCTCTGTGCTTCTGTAGCTAACGTTCTTACCGCAGCCTGGGGTCGAGCGCGTCGCGGATGCCGTCGCCGAGCAGATTGAAGCCGAGCACGGTGATCGCGATGGCGGCGCCGGGGAAGATCGAGACCCACGGCGCGGTTTCGAGGAAGCCGTAGCTGCTATTGAGCATCGAACCCCACGACGGGGCAGGCGGGCGGTTGCCCAAGCCGAGGTACGCGAGCGACGCCTCCGCGAGCACCGCGTAGGCAAAGGTCAGCGACGAATGAACGATCAGCGGCGGCGTGACATTCGGGAAGACGTGCCGCGCGAGAATACGACCGGTCGGCACACCAACCGATGTCGCCGCCTCGATGTATGGCGTTTGCCGCACCGAAAGCACCGAACCGCGCACGATCCGCATAAATGCCGGGATGCTCGTAACGGCGATCGCGATGAACACATTGCGCAGCGAGTTGCCGAGCACCGCGACGAGCGAAATAGCGAGGAGCAGGCTGGGAAAGACGTTGAGCACGTCCATCATCAGCGTCAGCGTCGTATCGAGCCAGCCGCCCCAATACCCCGCGACGAGGCCGAGCACAACGCCGAACAGCCCGGCGAGCAGGACACTGATCACACCGACCTCGAACGAGATCCACGCGCCATGCAGGAGCCGGCTGAGGATGTCCCGTCCGAACTCGTCCTGCCCGAGCCAGTGCGCGTGGCTGGGCCGCGCGAACCGCTCGCGGATCGTCTGCTTCAACGGGTCATACGGCGAAACGCGCGGCCCGATCACGGCAATGACGAGGAAGCAGCCGACGATCACGACACCGACCATCGCCAACTTCTGCCGCCGCAGCGCGGACCATGCCCGTCGCCGTCGCGGTTCCGGCACCGCCTGCAACGGCAGCGCCACCGCTCCCTCAGCTTGCACAGCCAACCTCCCGGACCAAATACGAAACCAATTGAACCGCATGCTGCCCAGAGGGCGCCCGGCAGAGGACGCAGAGAGGCACAGAGGAAGGAACAAGGGTTATGAATGATTTTCGTCTCATATCAAATATCTCGCCTTCTCTCCTCTATGTTTCTCTGCGCCCTCTGCGTCTTTGCGGTTCTCCCGGCTTCGATCAGCTTACGCGGATGCGCGGATCAATGACGGCGTAGAGGATGTCCACGATGAGGCTGATGAGGACGGAGACGATAGCGATCGCCAGTACGGTGCCCTGGACAATGGCGTAGTCGCGGTTCTGGATGGCGTCGAGGGTCAGGCGACCAATGCCGGGCAGGGCGAAGATGTATTCGATGATGAAGACGCCACCCAGCGTGCGCGCGATCTGGATGCCGAGCACCGTAATGATCGGAATGAGCGCATTGCGCAGCACGTGGCGATTGAGGACAATCGCCTCTCGCAGCCCTTTTGCCCGCGCGACGCGTACATGATCCTGCCCCAGCATTTCCAGCACCGCCGAGCGCGTCTGACGCATGATCACCGTTGCCAGCGGCGCGCCGAGGGCAATGGCGGGCAACACCATGTGCTTGAGATTGCTCCCGGCGTCCTGCGTGAATGGGACGTACTGAATCGGAGGGAGCCAGTGCAGTTTGAGTGAGAAAATCAAGACGAGCAGCGTCGCCAGCCAGAAGTTCGGCATCGAAACGCCGACCAGCGTCGTCAACGTGGCGAGGTAATCCATCCAACTATTCCGGCGCACGGCAGCGATGATGCCGAAAAGCATCGCCGGGATGCTCCCGAAGATCGCTGCCAGCAGCGTCAACTCGAATGTGACCGGCATCCGCAGGCGCAGTTCCGTGGTGATCGAGCGGCCACTACGAAGCGACGTGCCGAGATCGCCATGCGCGACGTGTTCCGCCCACTTGAGATATTGCACGGGCAGTGACGCATCCAGCCCATACTCGTGCATCAGTTGCGCCTTCTGCTCGACAGTCATGCGCTGATCTACGCCGATCAGCAGTTCGAGCGCATTGCCCGGCAGAAGATGGATGAGCAGAAACGTGACAATAGACACGCCGATCAGCAATGGCACGAGCAGCACGAACCGCCGCGCAATGTACCTCCCCATCCGTCGCTCCTGAGAAGTAACGAGTAGCGAGGAACGAGTGATCTTTGCTCCGTCTCGTTCCTCGTTACTCGCTACTCGTTACTTGTCCAGCCACGTCTCTTTCAAGGCGATATTCGTGCCGGTTGCGATATGGGTGTAGCCCTTCACGTAGGACTTCATCGCCTCGTACTGGCTACCGACGTAGAGCATTACCCACGGGTTGTCCGTCAGGAGGATTTGCTGCAACTGCGCGTAGACTTTCTTGCGATCATCCTGTTTGGTCGTGGCGACGCCGTCCGCGACCAGTTTGTCGAAGTCCGGGTTGCTGTAGCCCGAGTTGTTCGAAGCGAGGCCGGTGCCGAAGTTGCCGAGCATGATCTCGTTCGGGTCCGTGTAGCCACTGGTGCCGCTGACGAGCATCTCGTAATTCTTCGCGTTGTTGTCTGCGATGAAGATGCCGTTGTCTTCCGGCAGCACGTCGGCGGTGATGCCGATCTGCTTCAGTTGATCCTGCACCGCGAGCGCGGCATTGGAAAGGAATGGGTATGAGGACCACGTCTTAATCGTCGTCTTGAAACCGTTCGGGAATCCGGCATCGGCGAGCATCGCCTTCGCGCCCTTGATGTCCTGCGCGGAAACTTTCGTGTCGAGCGTCGCCCAGTAGCCGGGCGGGAAGACGGTCAATGTCGGGATTGCCAGCCCGTAGAAGGCCGCGTCAACGATTGACGGCCGGTCCATCGCCAGCGAGATCGCCTGCCGCACCTTCGGGTTCGCCCACGGCTTGTCCTTCTGCGTGAGGTTAAAGCCGAGGTAGCGGATGTTCGTGTTCTGGTCGCCCGCAATAGACAGGCTTTTGTCCGCCTTCAACTGCGGGATGTCCTTCGCGGGGGCATACTCGACGAAATCTACCGTGCCGGTGCGCACCGCAGTGCTGCGCGCGGTGTCATCCGGCACCGGTACGAACTCGATGCCATCTAAGTACGGCTTACCCGCTTCGTAGTAGTTCGGGTTCCGCTCCAGCGTCAGTTTAGTGTTCGGCGTGTAATCCTTGAACTTGAACGGGCCGGTGCCGTTCGCCGTCTTCGTCAGATCGCCGTTCTTGTCCACGTCCTCTTTCTTGACGATCGCGTAGTTCGGGCTCCAGAGTCCGACGAGGAAGGCGGCGTTCGGCTTCTTGAGCGTGATCTTCACCGTGGCGTCATCCGGCGTCTCGATCTTGTCGATACTGGACAAACCTGCCGTGCTCGTGGACTTCGTTTTCGGGTCCAGCACACGTTCGTAGGAGTACTTCACATCTCCCGCGACAAGCGGCTGGCCGTTGTGGAATTTGACGCCCTGGCGCAGTTTGAAGGTATACACAAGGCCATCCGGCGAGATCTCCCACGACTCGGCAAGGTCCGGTTTCGTCGAGAGCGTCGCGTCAATCGTGACGAGGCGACCATAGATGTGCTCAGTGATGTGGTTGGTCGCGGTTAGGCTCGTGCTGTGCGGATCGAGTGCGACGGGATCGCCCTGCAAGCCGACTTTGAGGATGCCACCCTTTTTGGGCGTGCCCGCCGCCGCTGCGGTCGTCGCTGCGGGAGAAGCGGCCCCGGTCGCCGCCGGTGCGCTCGTTCCCGCCGCGCCGGTTGTGGCGGCGGGTTTGGTCGCCACAGCTGCACTCCCGGACGCGGTGGTCGCCGCTGGGCGGGCCGCGCCCGCCGCCGGTGATGCGGCGGCGGATGGTTTCGCCGCAGGCGTGTCCGTTGCACTGCTGCTGCTACCGCACGCCGCAAGAATTGCCGCCGCTGCGGTCGCCGCCGTCCCACCGAGAAACGCGCGCCGCGTCAAATCCTGTGTCCGATGTGTGTGTTCGTCG
>JBBSFO010000462.1:0-4639 GCA_038238655.1 Thermomicrobiales bacterium
ACCGCCATACGGAGGCTGCTGCGGTGGCTGCAGTGGCGGATACTGCCCGCCATAGGGCTGTTGCGGCGGTTGGCCCTGCGGCGGTTGCCCGTACCCACCGGGTGGTCGGGGCGGCTGCGGTTGCCCGCCGTAAGGAGGCTGGCCATAGGGTGGCTGACCGTACTGTGGCGGTTGCTGTCCACCGTACGGCGGTGCGCCCTGCACGGGATACTGCGCACCCGGATAGCCGCCCGCTGCCGCAGGCACAGGTTTCTTGCCGCGTCCACGTGTCGCGAAGAAGAGACCGGTACCGCCGCCCACGACGACGAGCAAGCCGATGGCGAGGGCGATCCAGAGCGTTTTATGTCCGCCGCCGGAATTATTTGCTGCGGTCGTGGCAGTCGTTGTTGTGGTCGCTGCGGTGGTTGTGGACAATACGGCACCCGCGACGGTCGTCGCCCGACCCGCCGCCGGGATGTTACCTCCGGTCGTTGTCGCGGCTGCTGCGACTGGGTTGCCGCCCTGACTGCCGCTCTTGTCCGATTCGACGAAGATATCGGTTGCCTTGTCGCCCGTCTTGAAACTCCACGATACGGTGGACTTATCCACTTTTGCGAGTGCGTCCTTGCTCGTGATCTTGCCGGGCATCGTAAAGGCGAGATTGACGATACCGTCCGTACCACCGAACGCCCTGGGATCGAGACCGGGGATCGTCGTGCTGCTCGATGTGTCGCTCAGGCTACTCAGCGGGTCCACTTTGCCGTCAATGCGAACACCGTTCGCGGTCGCCTTCGCGGTGATCTTGACGATGTCCGACTGCCCGCTGCTCGAACTCGTGCCCGCCGAACCTGTCGTCTGGTTCAACGACGAATTGCTCCCGAGCACAGTGTTGATCTGCGTCTGCATCTCTTCGAGCGATTTGAAGGTGAACGATGCATCAACACCCTGAAACTTGTCGTTCTTATACGGTTTGGAGGTGCCGCCGAGTTGCGTAATCTGCTTGGTCAGGTCCGCGAACGGGTCCTGCTGCGCGGCGGGAGTCACTTTTGCACCCGCCGCACTCGGTGTGCCGACGCTGTTGGCAAGTCCACCCGCGAGGAGCAACGCCTGCTGCGCAACGCCGAGCCTAATTTGCGATGTGCCGGTGAAGTCCGCCTTGATCGTGCTTTGTTGGTTGACCTCGACGCAGGCGGAAAGCAGCACCGCGAACACCGCGAGCAAAGCAATCGGCACGATTCGCCGCCTGAGCCGTCGTTGTTGCACGCAAACCGCACATGCTCCTTGTGCCATTGGCCTTCCCTCCTCGCCATCCGCCCACGCGGCAATGCGCGGTGCACCACCGCGCCGAATCCCGTCACGCTCCACTGCTTCGATGCCCGCGTCGTCGCGAGGAAATGACGTCAAGCAATCATCGCAGATTGCCGCATGATGCACTGAGTACCGATGAAATAAACGAACCGGGGACAAAAAGGTTCCTGCGTTGACGTATCTATGTGCCGTCCACGCGCTCGACGGAGTAGGTGTATCCCTGCTCCGCGAGAAAAAGCCGCCGGTGCCGCGCGTACTGCACCTCGGTCGTCCCGGTCGTCACGAGTGTATAAAAGACGCTCGCGACGCCGCTCTTGTTCGGTCGAAGCAGGCGGCCAAGGCGCTGCGCTTCTTCCTGTCGCGATCCGAAATGGCCGGACACCTGAATTGCGACGTGCGCGCCCGGCAAATCCACGCCTTGATTCGCGACGCTCGAGACAATCAGCGCGCGCGTCGTACCATCGCGAAACGCTGCATACAGCCGCTCGCGCTCCGCAGCCGGGGTGTCGCCGGTGATGAGCGGCAAGCGCAACCGACGCGCCAGCCGGTGCAGCAAGTCAAGATGTCCGCCGATGACAAGCGTCGGCACGCCACGATGCCGCCCGAGTAAACGCTCGACGACGGCATCCTTGCGCGGATTGAGAGCGGCAGCGCCCGCGTCAACCGCGCTGCCATGGAGCGGCCAGCCAGGCGCGAGCGACACGCGCACCTCGACACACGCTGCCGGGGCAATCCATCCTTGCGCCTCCAACTCGCGCCACGGGCGGCTAAAAAGCACCGGGCCGACGAGCGCGAAAACATCGGTCTCGCGGCCATCCTCACGGATCAGGGTCGCGGTCAGTCCCAATCGCCGCCGCGACTGCATCGCCGCACTGGCACTGAGCCGGAATCCATCGGCGGGGAGCATGTGCGCCTCGTCGTAGATCACTAGCCCCCAGTCGGCATCCACGAAGGTGCCGAGATGACGCGGCAGCGCGGCGCCACGTCCGCGCGCGGTGAGGGCCTGATAGGTCGCAATCGTAATCGGATACAGTCGCTGTTTGCTCCCATCGAACACGCCGACCGCGTCGGGCGGCAGATCCGTCCAGGTGTGAAAGGCGCGTTCCCACTGCGCGGCATTCGTGCGGCCCGGACAAAGGACGAGCGTGCGCGCCTGGAATCGGGCCGCCGCCGCGATCCCGACCAATGTTTTCCCCGCACCACAGGGGAGGAGCACGATACCACCACTCGCCGACCGCGCGAGTGCGGCTACCGATTCGCGCTGATAGGGACGCAGACCGGGCGCATCCGGGCGGAGCGCGAACGGCACATGCCCGCCCTCGGCCACGGTGAGATCGTCCCGCACGGGATAGCCGAGCGCGGCGAATGCTAATTTAATCTGCCCGCGCTGCTCTGTCGGAATGGCGACAACGCCGCGTCCGTTCGCGTCACGCACGACGGAAGAAAGGGGCAAACCAGATCGCTCGCATAGGAGACCGAGAAGCGCGGAGTCATCGCTTGTCAGGGCGATACCGTCGGCGGTGTGCTCCAATCGCACCGCGTTCGCTCGTGTGAATGTATCGTGGACGAACGCCGCCGTGCTCGCGCTAACGGGGGTATCCGTGAGGTCGCGCAAGATCGCGAGGATGGCTACGGCATCGAAGCCCGTCGTTACGGCATTCCAGAGCGACAATGGCGTGAGGCGGTAACTGGCGAAACCGCTGCCCAGCTGCACTAATTCCGCGAAAGGCCGGAGGCGGTCGCGGACGGCGGGCCAGCGCGGATCGTCGGTGCGGACGAGGAGGAGATGATTGCGCTGGAGAACCACGAGCGCCGGTTCCATGCCCGCGTGCGTCAACCGGCCGCCTCGCTCATTTCCGGCGCGAGCGATAGGGGCTGGCGCGGCCAGACGGGTTGGAGAATGTCCCACTGATCGGGCGCGACGAGGATCATCTTTTCGAGTTCGCGTGCGATGGCCTGCGTATCGGCGGCGCGGCGCTGTTCGGGCGTCCCATCGAATTCCGGCAATCGCATGATCGGTAGCGCGGCAGCGACGGAGCGCGTATTGCCGACGCGATACGAATAGGCGGGGAGCAGCGCCGCACCGGTGCGCCGCGCGATCAAACCGGGGCCGGCGGGAAGCACCGTCCGCTCGCCGAAAAAGGTCACTTCTTCGCTACTCGTGCCGACAGTGCGATCGGCGAGCATCATCACCACTTTGCCCTCTCGCAGCGAGCGCAGGAGATGCCGCACATCCTCGGAGCCGGTAGTCAGCAATTGCACGCCTTGATTCGCCCGCAAGGCGAAGAAATACTCGTGCATCTTCGGATCGCGGATATGCTCGACCACAGCGACCGTCGGATACCCGAGGCTGCTGACATAGGAAGGTACGAGGTTGTAACTGCCGAGATGCGGCGCGACGATGATGACACCCTTGCCGCGTGCGTACGCAGCCGCAAGGTGTTCGAGCCCACGACCGTCGAAGTATGCAAGCAAATCCGCTTGCGATAGCGAAGGAAGCCGGAACAACTCATAGTAGTTTTTCGCCACCGAAATTGACGCGCGGCGGGCGCTCATACCAACTTTTCGTTGCGATGCATCTGGCAGCAGGCGGCGCTGATTTGCGATCAGTGTCCGGCGCAGACCGCGACAAAAGATGAACAGCCCTACACCGCTTACACGCGCCAATGCATAGCCGGCCCGTTTGGGCAACCACGACGCGAGCCATTCACAAAAGAGGTAATAGCGGTATAGCACCGTTTGGACCATCTTCCTTCGCGACACACCGCACCTGTCGCTCCCCTGGCTATTGTAGCGAGGTTCGCGCAATGAGCAATGAGGGGAGGACGACGGATTAAGGGGTATGCAATGTCGGCACGTGGGGCGTGACCGAAAAGAGTCCGCTAGCACTCTTCATGCTCCGCTCCTGTTTTTGCGCACACACCTTCGGAAAAACGGGGCGTAGAGGGCGATATTCAGGTGACAGCAGTAACGGCGCCTGACTTTCCCGACAATGAATATGCCCCGAATTGTCCCTGTCTCTCCTTCCTACTGCACGAGAGATTCTGCTATAGTGACGCCACGCCACGCGAGCGAACGCTCTTTGCTGTGGTCATGAGGGGGGCGAATGGAAGCCGACGCCGTGCACGTCCGCGCAGCGGACAACGTGCAACCGGCACGCCGCAATGAACAGGGGCTCCCGCCGCACAGCGTGCGAACGGCACCGCACAGTGCCCGTGCGACGCGCCTGCCGGTGCGTGCAATGCTGCTGCCGCGCAGGTACCGCCCAACCTTCACCGCCCTCGCTGCCTTTTATCGCGAAACGCGCACCCTCGGCACCGCGACACCGGAGCACATCGTGCGCCTCGATGCA
>JBBSFO010000463.1:0-4635 GCA_038238655.1 Thermomicrobiales bacterium
GCGACACCGATGAGGCGGCTCGCATCCTCGCACCGATCACGCCCGATCTTCCGGTTGTCGAGAACCGACCATATTATCGCCTAACGCTCCTCTATGCGGGCCTGCACACTCCCGAGCAGACCATCGCCCCCGACCTCAACGATAAAGATAAAGGGATGGGCGACAATCAGGCCCTCATGGATGCAACGGTGGGCTATGGCGTTGGCAACTGGTACCAGTACAATGGTCGGCAGTCCGAAGCAGACGCGCTCTTCCATCGTATTCACGATACGACTCCGCCCGGCATGTCCCGCTTCGCCTTCGCCTTCATCGCGGCGGAGGCGGAACTGGCGAGATAGTGGGTAGTGGGTAGTGGGCAGTGGACAGTGAGCAATAGGCAGTAGATAGTGGGCAGTAGTCAGAATGGGAACGGTTACCGCCCACTGCTCACTGTCCACTGTCCACCGGAAAGGAACGCATGAATCGCTGGGTGAAATATGTGGTGATGATCGGGGTCGTGATTATCGTCCTCATGGTCACGCGCGACATTCTCGCCCCATTCATCCTTGCCATCGCCACCGCCTACGTCATCAGCCCGCTCGCCGACCGGGCACAGCGCATGTCACGCTTGCCGCGTGTCGCGGTGATCGCACTGTTTTATCTGCTCTTCGTCGGTACGCTCACGCTGATCATCGCCCTGGTCGAGCCGGAGTTCGCCCAGCAAACGACGGGGCAGAACGGCCTCTTCAAGTCCGGCGTCAGCGTCGCCGATACGGTGCTGGATCGCGTCTCCAAGAATGTGCAGATCGTGGACCTGCTCCGGCGAGCAGGTGTGGACATCGTCCCGTACGATGATCCGCTCTATCCCGAGAAGCGCGCCATTGTCGCGCGCCGCCTACAGCAGGAGATAGACCGCGCCACGCAGCCAGGGCAGGTTCGCGAAGTAGCACAAACGACGTTCAATCTGCTTTTAAAGATCGTCATCTGGTTCTTCGCCACCTTCTACTTGCTGCTCAACGGGCGGCGGTCCGTGGAATATCTTTACCGCTTCGTGCCGGATGACCGCGTGACGCAGGTGCAACGAATAGCCGGACGGATTCATGTCGTACTGGGACGGTATCTGCGTGGTCAGCTCTATCTGATCGTCATTGTCTCGGTCGCGTCGTACATCGCCCTGCGTATCTTCAAGGTGCCATACGCGTTGCCCATCGCCATCGGGACAGGCTTTCTGGAGATCATCCCATTCGTCGGTCCAATCATCGCGGGCACGCTTGCCAGTCTCGTCGCACTCTCGACGCAGGGCGTCGGAACGATGGTCGCGGTCATCATCACCTATTTCGTCCTGCGCGAGATCGAGGATCAGATCGTCATCCCGCAGGTGATCGGGCGCGTTGTCCATCTCGATCCGGTCGTGACCATCTTCGTCGTCCTCGCAGGCGAGAAAGTGGCAGGCATCATCGGCGTGCTGCTCGCTGTCCCGCTCGCTGCCGTCCTGCGCGTCGTGATAGACGAACTTTTCCCGCCGAAGATGCCGGACGACCACCCCTCTGCGTTGACGGAAGTCGCTGTTGCGGGGACAGGCTTGCCGAACGATCCGGTGCCAAACCCGCCCCGCGCCCCGCTCCGCCCCGAGTCTGCGGAAACGGATTAATTGCATGCCGATCCCCACCCTGCTCGGTATTGATGTCGGCACGTCCGGCTGCCGAGCGGCGATCTATACCGATACCGGCCTACTGCTCGCCAATCACAGCGTCTCCTACCCTACCCATCGCCCGCATCCGCGTTGGGCCGAGCAGAATGCAGAGGACTATTGGGTGGCGGCGGTTGCAGCCGTTCGACGAGTGTTAGTAGAAGCGGACGAGGGCGCACGAATAGTGTCTATTGGGATATGTGGCCAAAGTCCGACGCTTGTACTCGTAGATGCGTTAGGTTCCCCTATTCGCCCTGCGATCATCTGGCAGGACACGCGTGCGGTCGTGGACGCCGGGAAGTTACGCCAGGACCATACTGCCGATCAGTGGGAAGCAATCTTCGGCATGGCATTGCCTGTGGACGCCTCCTATCCCCTTGCGCGCCTCCACTGGCTGCAAACGCACGAACCTGCGCTCCTGCCCCGATGCCACGCCATTCTCCAACCGAAAGACTTCCTCATCCACTGCCTGACCGGGCAGTTCGTCTCGGACATCTGGAGCAGCAAAGGCATTCTCCATCAAGCAACCGGGAAGCCAATCACCGCGCTTCGCGATCTGCTCGCTCTTGATCCGGCGATTGCGCCGCGCGGGATCCGCCCTCGCGACGTTGCCGGTACGCTCACCGAAACGGCCGCAGCGACGCTTACGTTGCCGTCCGGTATCCCGGTAGTCGCGGGGTGGACCGACTCGCACGCGGCGATCCTCGCCAGCGGCGCACTGATTGACGAAGGCTGCGCATTCGACATCGCCGGGACATCGGAGATCATCGGCGTGACGGCGCGACGGCCTACGCGCGTCAGTGGGGGTGTCCTCCTGTCGCCGCTCTGGGATCCGGACGCGCCCGACCGCGTGCTCGTATACGGGCCGACCCAAACGGGGGCGGACGCACTACGGTGGGCCGTCGAATCGGTGTTGGCCGTGCCGAGCAGCAGATCGCGCCGCTACGTGACGGCGATGGAGATGGCGACCAGTGTCCCAGCAGGCGCGAATGGCCTACTCTTCCTCCCGTATCTCGATGGCGAGCGCACGCCATTGTGGGACCCACACGCCCGTGGCACGCTAATCGGTCTGACGCGCGCCCATACCGCCGCGCACATTGTCCGCGCAATCATGGAGGGAGTAGCGTTCTCGGTACGCCACGTCCTCGAAATTGCCGAAGAGCAGGCAGACATCCGGGCGGAACGACTGCTACTCGCGGGGGGCGGCATCCGCAATGCGGTCTGGAACCAGATCAAGGCGGACGTTCTTGGTCGCCCCGTCGTCACCCTGACCGACCCGGATGCCAGCGTGCTTGGCGCGGCGATGCTCGCCGGGCTTGGTGCGGACGTGTTCCGCGACACTGCCGATGCTACAAACGCATTGGTCCACCTCGGCGTGCAGTTTCTCCCGAATCCCAATGTTGCCAATCGTTACATGCATTTCTACGGTGTCTACAGGGATATGTATCCCGCTCTCCAGTCGTTCTTCCCTCGTCTCACTGCGGATATGGACGCATGACGCGGTACGATGCGATTGTTGTCGGCAGCGGCCCGAACGGGTTGAGCGCCGCGATCACCCTCGCGGAGCGCGATCGCGCCGTCCTCGTTCTCGAAGCGGCCCAGCGACTCGGCGGTGCGGTCCTGACGGAAGCGTTGACCCTCCCCGGCTTCAGGCACGACACATTTTCGTCTGTCTATCCATCGGGTGCGGCCTCGCCGGTCTTCGCACGGATGCCGCTCGCGCGGCACGGTCTACGCTGGGTTGAGCCGGCCGTCGCGATGGCCCATCCCTTCCCGGATGGTCGCGCCGCCGCTCTGTATCGTGACCTTAACCAGACCGTGGACAATCTCGACCGACTGACGCCCGGCGATGGTCAGGCGTGGCGCGCCTTCATCGCGCCGTATCTGCGACATGGGGCGGCGGTGCGACAAACACTCCTGAGCGGCTTCCCGCCCCTCGCGGGTAGCGTGCGACTGCTCGTCGGCTTAGGAATGACGGGGTCCCTGGAGTTCGCCCGCCTGCTCCTGCTTTCCGTCGAAGCGTTCGGCGCCGAACGCTTCGGGGGCGATGCTGCTCCCGCTTGGTTCTATGGCGCGGCGATGCATGGCGATGTGCCGCCGTGGGAGGCAGGAAGCGCGATTGCCGCCTTTTATCTCCTTGTACTCGGCCATCTCGACGGTTGGCCGAGTCCAGCAGGGGGCGCAGGCAGCCTGACCGACGCACTCACCGGCTACCTCGCACATCTCGGCGGGGAGATGCGCGCGAACACGGCGGTCGCGCGCATCATCGTCACGCATGGGCGGGTTGCGGGTATCATCACCGAAGGGGGCGAGACGATCCGCGCACCGACCGTCATTGGCGATCTTTCGCCGCACGGCCTGATCCGCCTTGCGGGTGATGCATTGCCAACAATGTACACGGCGTGTCTCGCGCGCTACCGGTACGGCCCGCCGACCTGCAAAGTGGATTGGGCGCTCGATGGCCCCGTACCCTGGACGGCGGTAGCAGCACAGTCGGCGGGCACCGTCCATGTCGGCGGGTCAACGAGTGAACTGACGACCGGACTAATGCAGCAACGCGCGGGCATCCTTCCGGAGCGGCCCTTTCTGCTTTTCGGCCAGCAATCGCTCGCCGACCCGACCCGTGCACCGTCGGGCAAGCACACGGCGTGGGCGTACACGCACATCCCGCACGGCATCAACTGGCAAGCGGAAACGGAACGGTTCGTGGAACGGATCGAGGCGCAAGTCGAGCGGTTTGCACCCGGCTTCCGCGACCGTATCCTGGCGCGGCATGTCCTCACACCGCCCGATTTCACCGCGCGCAACCAAAATCTCATCGCCGGCGATGTTGGCGGCGGCAGTAACGCACTGGATCAACTGATCTTTCGCCCCATCCCCACGCTCTCGCCTTACCGCACGCCGATTCGCGGCCTGTATCTCGGCAGCGCCTCGACCTTCCCCGGCGCGGGCGTCAACGGCATCCC
>JBBSFO010000464.1:0-4627 GCA_038238655.1 Thermomicrobiales bacterium
CTCGATGATATGCACTGGGCCGATGTGGGCAGTCTGGAACTCCTGCGCTTCCTTGCCCGCTCCCTGTCCCCAACCCGTCTGCTGGTTCTCGCCACCTACCGGACGGACGAGCTCACTCGCCACCATCCGCTCTACCAGTTGCTTCCCGTCCTCGTCCGCGAGTCGTCCGCCGTCCGCCTCGCGCTGCGCCCGTTGGAGATGGGCGACACGGATGCGCTCGTGCGCGGTCGCTACGCGCTCCCCGACGTCGACGCCTGCCGTCTGGTGACCTACTTGGACGAGCGTGGTGAAGGCAACCCTTTCTTCATTGGGGAACTGATCCTGACTCTAATCGAGGAACGCGTTATGCGTATCGACGATAACCGTTGGACGCTCGGTGACTTGGCGGGTGTGAAAGTACCGACCCTGCTTCGGCAGGTGATTGATGGGCGCCTGGCGCGGCTCAGTGCGGATACCCAAACCCTGCTCGCGGTCGCGGCGGTGATCGGGCAGGAAGTGCCATTCGATCTGGGGGCGGCGGTGTCGGGGGGCGATGAGGCGACGCTGTTTGAGACGGTGGAGCAAGCGACAACGGCGCACCTGGTAGATTCGACCGCCGACGGGGTGGGCTACCGATTCGTGCATGCGTTGATCCGCGAAGCCCTCTACGAGGGCGTGTTGCCGTTGCGGCGGCGGGTGCTCCACCGCCAGGTTGGGGAGACACTAGCCGCGCTGGCCGCACCCGACCCGGATGCCGTCGCCTATCAGTTCCGGCAGGCGGGCGATGCGCGGGCCGTTGGGTGGCTGATACAGGCGGGTGACCGAGCGTGGCGGGTACGGGCACTCTCCACGGCAGGGCAACGCTATCAAGGGGCACTCTTGCTCGCTGAACAGGTGAGTGTCGACGACGCGGGGCGCGGCTGGCTTTTGTATCGCTTGATCTACGTAGAGTTCTGGCGGTCCAGCGACGCGTACCGCGAGTATCTCGACGCCGCATCGGCAATCGCAGCGGTTACCCCGGACCCGGTCTTCGCCGCCGCATTCCTGTTCTTGCAGGGTTTTATCCACTTCCATACAACAACCGTCCGGGAAGGGCTGCGCGGGATGGAAGCAGGCGTGGCTGCGATGGACGCGCTCATGCCCCATGACCGGGACCGATTGGACACCTTGATCCGCGAGTACATCATCAATACCGGAAACATCCCGCGCACGACGCTCATGCTCCATCTCGTCATTGTCGGTCGCTTCATCGACGCGATGGCAATGGCGACATGGATGCTAGACCAGACTGGAATGGACCTAGACGACGCACCGCTCAAAAGTATCGCCTATTCCGACTTGCACACTGCGTTAGCACAAGGGTATGCACATTTCGGACGGGTACGTGACGCACAGATCGCCTTTGCCCGGTCACGAGACGCGTACCGCAACGCCAAGATCGAGGGGCGCATGGTGGCCTTCGACGCCTTTCGCGAACTGACGCTCGTGGCATTGCCGTACCAGGCAGACGACATCGAGCAGCGGTGCCTACTCGCCAATAGAGCGGACGAGCTTTATCGGCGCTACCTAGTGGAAGCGGGGAGTGCGGCTCCGTCCACACTCACGCTCTCCTTGCTTATCGTGGAAGGGGAGTGGGACACGGCGTGGGCCATCGCGGAAGCCGCGCTCTCCAGGGAGAGTCGTCTCGGGCCGGATATGGTTACTCGTGTGCCACTAGGATGGCTGGCGCGAGAGCGTGGGGAACTGGCGGTCGCGTGGGAACAGGTTGGGTCATTTCTACCCGCCGGGACAGCAACGGAGCCAGGTAGCGGCAGTTACACGTCGTCAATCTCGATGGTCCTGCTCGCCGCGACGCTCTACCTCGATGCGGACGACCTGCCGAACGCTGAAACGTGGTTGAATCTGTACGACCGATTCCTTGCGTTCAGCGGCGCGGTTCTCGGTCGGTCGGAAGGGGAAGCGGCATGGTCACGATATTGGCGCTGTGTCGGTGACACCGAGCGAGCACGCGAGCATGTTGAGCGCGCTCTTGTCTACGCTTCTGAGCCGCGTCAGCCCCTCGCACTCCTCGCCGCGCACCGAGTGCTCGGTGGACTGGAAAGTGAAGCGGCTCGGTACGGTGAAGCGACCCACCATATCAACAAATCACTCTCCCTTGCCGATGCCTGTGAAGCGCCCTACGAGCGCGTCCTCACGCTGCTCGCCCAGGCCGACCTGCGCGCCATCACTGAAGACACCGAGGCGGCCCGGACAGCACTGGACGAGGCGAAGTCCATCTGCGAACGGCTCGCTGCCAAGCCTGCTCTCGCCCGTGCCGACGCGCTCGCTACCCGTCTCCCCGCCCCCATCCCAGCGCGCCATCCGAACTACCCAGCCAGCCTGACCGCTCGCGAAGTAGATGTGCTGCGACTCGTGGCAACCGGCCTCTCGAACGCTGAGATCGCCGAGCGCCTCTTCCTCAGCGAGCGGACCGTTGAGCAGCATCTCCGCTCGGTGTACAACAAACTCGGCTCCTCCTCCCGCACCGCCGCCACCCGCTTCGCCGTCGAGCACCATCTCACCTGACCGTTCCCACCGTGCCAGTACGTAGACCCTCGTGTTTGTCGTGTGTCTCGCTGCGTACCGGTACGCAGTTCCGGCCCAATACCCTTGCATGAGCGATTGCGTGGTAGCCCCGATGTGAAGCGCGTCGCTGGTCGCTACAGTGAAAACGTCATCAATCGGCGGACATATCGGGCGCAACACGGAGGAAGCAGATGGACTATCGACTCGAACTTGAAGCACGGCTGGTAGACCACTACTGCAAGGCAGGGGATATTGACCGGGAGAGCTGGAAGAAGCCAGGGCCGGTGCCTCGGTATCGCGTGACGCTGGCAAAATTGCTCGTCGCGCTGGCAACGCGGATTGCCCCGACGGTGACGATGCCGAGCGCGAGCACGCATGTGATGGCACGGTAACGATCTGCCACGGCCCAGTCTGGTGAATGGACGGAGAGCAAAGGAGCACACAGATGTACGAGTATCCGCCGATGTTAGCGAGGATCAGATATCAGGAACGGTTGCCACGAGCGCTGCGGAGCGTGCGCACGCACGAGGCGTAACGGACGAGCATGGCCCTACGGTGGACCACCGTCGCAGCGCTTCGGTATCGGGAAGCGGTGGCACGGGCACTGATAGCACTGGCGACCCAGATCGCACCCACCGTCGCGGCGTCGTATCCTGGTATCCCCGCACTAGCACAGCAACATCACGGCTCAGAAATCTGCGGGCCGTGTAGTTGAGACGCAGGTTCGCTTACGACGTCTGTTTCCGTCGATTGGGGATGTAACCGAATCCCACACATAAGAAGGACCCATTCCAGTGTATTGACAAAGGGGTCCACCATACGGGTCCATAACGACAAACGAGACAGTGCCTCAGTAGGGCTCACGCAAGGGAGATTCACCATGACCGCAGCACAGAACAAAGAGAACTTTCGCCGTTTCCTCACGGAGGCGGCAAATGGAGGGAATCTTGCCGTCATCGATGAGCTGTTCGACCCAGAAGTCCGGTATTACGTCGTGGGCAGCACCGAGCCGATGAGCGGGTTCGACGGCGTCAAGGGGGTGGTGAGCGGCTTTCGCGTCGCCTTCCCCGACTTGCATGTCACCATCGAGGAGGTCATCGCCGAGGGCGACACGGTGGCGGCGCGGGTGACGGCGCGGGGAACGAACACCGGGGAACTGATGGGGGCGACACCGAGCGGAAGGCGGGCGGAGTGGGCAGTGAACCACTATAGCCACTTCAAGGACGGCAAGCTGGTGGAGGACCGGGTGAACTTTGATCAACTGGGATTCTTGCAGCAACTGGGGATGATGCCGACTGGGAAGTGACGTACACACGCATTATGGAGATGGCCCGCAGATCATGCCTGCGAGCCATCATTCGTCTATGATCACCCTCATTGCGACGCATTCGTTGCGTCATACGCACCTTGTTGCACCATGGTGCTACCGATGGCGCAAGGCAGCCGTCTGGTATAGTGAACGGTAGCAACTGCACGCATCCGACGCTCGGTGGAGAGACGCCATACGTCTCTCCACTCTCGTCCGGTCATCCGTACCCGCTCGTCGGGAACGACCGCGAATTCGGTCGGTCTCTTACCGCAACATCTCGGCGGGATATTCGATGGACGAGGGAGCCTCGTGCTCGTCCGTGGAGATCTCGGCATCCACAAGACCGCCCTCACTTCATTGTCTTGAGCCAATCCTTGGGAAATGCATCGTTGCAGGGAGTGAAGTGCGAACCTGACCGGATCCCGCACGGAAGAACGAAGCTCTCCGGTGTCTTGACAAAGGGGTCCACCATAATACCGCAAGCCGTCTACAGCGATCATGAGCATACCGCTCGCGCCCGGATACCCCGTGATCTGGGCGACTGGCATACCGCCGCGCTCGCTCTCGCTGCCGATGCGAATATCTGGGCGAGTGACACGGACTTTCTCGGTTGTAGGATCGCGACATGGACGACGGATACGCTGCTCGCGCATCTCGCATAAATAAGGGGAACATCGTGGCTGAGAACATGGATCGGCTGGATCTGACGCGGCGGGTGCTGGCACACCTGACGGACGAGGCGGTCTTTGCGGGAATCGGCAATGCGGGGTTCGA
>JBBSFO010000465.1:0-4615 GCA_038238655.1 Thermomicrobiales bacterium
CGGCGACCAACGGCGTTGTGATAGTGGCCCGTCAATTGCGGCGCTGTCGTTACCACTGGTTCCCCTCTCCTACGCGCTTTCGGCGCTTACCGCCGCCAGGCGTGCTTGCCCGCGCGCGACTTTCTCCGTAATCACCAACGGCTCCGGCTGCTGCGCTTCGTGCGGGTGCGTGGCGCCGGTATAGACCTTCAACTTCAAGTATTGCTGCTTGCCAAGCCGGTTATGCGGGAGCATCCCCTTCACCGCCGACTCGATAATCCGACCGGGAAACTTTTTCATTACTTCCGCATACGTCGGCTGCTTGAAACCACCGGGGTAGTTCGAGTGCCGATAGTAGATTTTCTGCGTCGTCTTCTTGCCCGTCACCGCGATCTTTTCCGCATTGATAACGACGACATAGTCACCCATGTCCATATGCTCGGCGAAGACCGGCTTGTGCTTGCCACGCAGGACGCGGGCGACTTCAGTTGCCAAGCGCCCCAGCGTGTGGCCGTTGGCATCCACCACATACCAGTTGTGGTGGACTTCCGCCGCTTTCGGCGAATAGGTTGTGCTCGTCAATGTCGTCGGCATCTGCTCATTTCTCCCGCGTCTTCGGCGTTGCTCCCGCCGTACCTTGCTCTCCGTCGTCTCATTCTGATTTGTACCGCACCCGCCAAAGAGTCAATCCGTGGGGTGGGGCGGTCGGCGCTGCCAGCCGACGATCTTTTCCGACGAGCAGCGTTTCGATCCAGTCCGTCGGCGCGTCATCCGTGCCAATCGCGACGAGCGATCCGACCAGATTGCGCACCATGTGTGGCAAGAATCCCGTTCCTTCAATCGTGAACACCAGAGCGATGCCCGCAATCGCCTCCGAGCGTCGCTCTGTTGTCCACTCCACTACCCGCATCGTCCGCACGGTTTCGGCACCGCTCTCCGGGATACCTTTTCCATCTCCCACGAACGACGCGAAATCGTGCGTTCCGATCAGTGTCCGCGATGCCGCCTGCATCGCTGCGACATCCAACGGCTTCCGGCGGTGCCACATCGTGCCACGTACGAGCGGCGGCAGCACATCGCCATTCCATATGGCGTAGCGATATTGCCGCCACATCGCGTCGTACCGGGCATGAAACCCGTCCGACACGATCATCACATTGGTAACGCGCACATCGGCCGACAGGAGACCGTTCAACCCTTGCCGCCATGTCTCCGGCTCGCGCTCGCGATGCACATCTGCGTGTGCCACTTGCCCGACCGCGTGAACCCCAGTATCCGTCCGACCGGCGAATACCGCTCGGACCGTTTGCGCGTTGAGCGTCGTCAACGCGCGCTCGACATCGCCCTGCACCGTCCGTTGCCCCGGCTGGATCTGCGATCCCGCGAACGCCGC
The DNA here is from genome assembly GCA_038238655.1 of Thermomicrobiales bacterium. Lineage (GTDB taxonomy): Bacteria > Chloroflexota > Chloroflexia > Thermomicrobiales > JALYUS01 > JALYUS01. The sequence continues at coordinate 1,373 of JBBSFO010000465.1, forward strand.
GCCATCATACGCAAGCGTCAGCCGGAGCCGGTACACCGCGTGACTTACTCCATCAACCGCAACACGACCATCGGCGCGCCGTCACCCTGACGCTGGCCGAGATGGAAGAGTTGGGTATAGCCACCTGGCTGGCCCTCGAACCGCGGGCCGATCTCCTCGAACAGTTTCAGCGTCGCGAGCGGGTTGGCGAGTTTCGCCATCACGAGGCGGCGGTGCGCCTCCGTGTCCTCACGCGCAATCGTGATAATCTTCTCGACTTGCGGCTGGACATTCTTGCCCTTCGCCTCGGTCGTGATGATGCGCTCGTTGAGTACGAGACTGTTCATCAACCCGCGCATCAGCGCCTTGCGCTGACCCGAGTTGCGCCCAAATTGGCGTCCTGCCTTCCGATGCCGCACGATGATCCTCCCTGTACTGACACTACCCCCATGTGCGCGGGGAAGTCGTTGTGCTATTCCCCCGCCGCACCGGCGTCGGACGTGCCGCCATCAGCGCCCATCTCGAAGTCGTCCGGGATCAGCTTGCGGTTCGCGCCGAGGAAGCCGTGCACCTGCAACTTTTCCTGCAACTCCGACAGCGACTTCGGCCCAAAGTTGCGAATGCCCATCAGGTCTTCCGGGTTCATCTTCAGAACCTGGCCGACGCGATCAATCTTCTGGCTCCGCAACGAATTGAGCACGCGCGACGACAAACCGAGTTCGGAGAGCAATTTCGCCTCCGCCTCGGGCGTGACATACGGGCCAATACCCACTGGCTCTTCCGCACCGCCGCTCGCGAAATCCACGATCAACTGTGCGTGCTCCCGCAGGATTTCGGATGCCTGGCGGAGCGATTCACTCGGATCAATCGTACCGTCCGTCCACACTTCAAGAATCAAACGGTCATAGTCCGTCATGTGGCCGACGCGCGTATGCTCGACGACGAAGTTGACGCGCGGGATCGGCGTGAAAATGGCGTCCACCGGGATTTCACCAATGGCAAGCCCTTCGGCGACTTCCGCCGAGCGGTAGCCTCGACCGCGCTCAACCGTCACTTCGATATCCAGCGCGCCTTCGTCGTCCTCGACATGCGCGAGCACTTCGTCCGGGTTGACGCAGGTGACCTCGAATGGCCAAGCGATATCGCCCGCCGTGATCGCTCCCGCGCCCTGCCACGAGAGGCGAACACGCGTCTCGGACAGATTGTCGTCGCTCTGCAAGCGGATGCGCTTGAAGTTCAGTACGATCTCAGTCACGTCCTCGCGCACATGCGGGATCGTGCTAAATTCATGCCAAACATCGCTGATGCGAATCTTGGTAATCGCCGTTCCGGGCAGCGACGAAAGCAGGATGCGCCGGAGAGCGTTCCCGAGCGTTGTACCATACCCCGGCGAAAGCGGTTCAACCGTGAACCGTGCGTAATTTTGACCACTCTTTGTGAGGTCTACCTTTGGCTGGGCAATGTCAAGCATCGCGTTCAGCCTCCCTCTTCTTTAATATCAGCGCAAACCGCCACAATCCGATCTCCCACCATCTCTGCCGACAGGGCAGCACTCACACACGCCGTCGCTTCGGAGCGCGGCAGCCGTTGTGCGGGATCGGCGTGACATCCGTAATGGATAGCACCTGCAAACCAGACGACTGGAGCGCGCGGACTGCCGCCTCACGCCCGCTACCGGGGCCTTTGACAAACACCTCGACCTGCCGCAGGCCATGCTCCATCGCACGTCGGACAGCGCCCTCGGCGGCGACCTGCCCGGCATACGGCGTGCTCTTGCGCGAACCCTTGAAGTTCGATGACCCTGCACTGCCCCACGACAGGACGTTCCCCTGCGGATCCGTCAGCGTAATCAGTGTGTTATTGAACGTAGACTGAATATACGCTCGCCCGCGCGGAATATTCTTGCGATCGCGTCGCCGTACCCGGTTCTTGCCGCCGCGTGCTCCTCGTTTTCGTTGCTCGGCCATGTGTCGCTTCGCTCCCTCTCGTCGTCAGTAGTCGGTAATCAGTAGTCAGAGGATTCGATCCCGTTCTGGCTACTGACTACTGGTTACTGACTACTGCTCACTACTTCGTTGCCTTCTTCTTGCCCGCGACGGCGCGGCGTGGGCCACGGCGAGTGCGGGCATTCGTCTTCGTGCGCTGACCGTGTACCGGCATACCCCGACGGTGCCGAATGCCCCGGTAGCAGTTGATGTCAATCAACCGCTTGATATTCATCGCGACTTCACGGCGAAGATCGCCTTCGACGACCATTTCCTTCTCGATGATGTCGCGCAGTCGCGTCACTTCATCATCTGTCAATTGGTTGACACGCGTATCGGGATTGATTCCGGTGCGCGCGAGAATCTTCTGACTGGTCGTCAGCCCGATCCCATACAGATAGGTGAGCGCGATCTCGACGCGCTTCTCACGCGGAATGTCTACACCGGCAATACGTGCCATGCCTCATCCTCTCCTGGTCTACCGATGTCGGTACACAATACGGCCACGGGTCAAATCGTATGGCGAAAGTTCGACGCGCACGCGGTCACCAGGCAAAATGCGGATGAAGTTCAACCGAATCTTGCCCGAGATGTGGGCCAGGACTTCGTGGCCGCTCTCCAGTTCGACGCGGAACATCGCGTTCGGCAGCGGCTCGACCACCTTCCCCTCGACCTCGATGACATCCTTTTTCGCCAAACGCACTCCTCATTTCTTTCACTACCGAAGGCGAACCCGCCGCACGCGGGCCGCACAAACACCACCGACTTCACGGCAGCGAACTGCCATTCTATCACGCACCCCATCGTTGCGCTAGAGGAGTGTTAGAATTTCCGGATCGCCGTCGGTAATCGCGACGGTATGTTCGAACTGGGCGGCGCGCTTCCCGTCGTTGGTTACGACCGTCCACTTGTCTGCAAGCGTGTGCGTCTCGTAGGTACCGACGGTCAGCATCGGCTCAATCGTCAACACCATCCCCTTGCGCAAGAGCGTACCGGTGCCGGGATCACCATAATTCGGCACCTGCGGGTCCTCATGGATACGTCGCCCTATTGCGTGGCCGACATATTGCCGGACGATCCCATATCCGCGCGACTCGCCATACTCCTGGATCGCATGTCCAATGTCGCCGATTCGCTTGCCGGGGCGGCACTGCTCAATCCCGGCAAGGAGGGCATCGTAGGTGGTATCCACGAGCCGCTGCGACTCCTCGTCAATCTCGCCGACCGCCACGGTGATCGTCGCGTCGCCATGCCAGCCATCGAGGAACGCGCCAGTGTC
>JBBSFO010000466.1:0-4612 GCA_038238655.1 Thermomicrobiales bacterium
AAAGGAAGACGGGGGATGCGCTGGTGGCGGGAGCGAGCGACCGGGGTGATCGCGTTACGGCTGGCGATCCTCAATGACGAGTGGGATCAGCGCGTCTGCGAAACACACGCGGCCTGACCGATCACTTATGAGACGCTTCCCACGCTTGGGATACGGGTTTCCCTTGTCGCGGGTGGGCATATGTGCTATATTTTAAACCGAACAGTTGAGAAAAGCGGCGCGCGATCGCGGGCCGGTTCGCAGGCAGCGAACATGGAGAAGGAGGAGTACAGGCTCGATGGCGGAAGTGCAGAAGAACGGACACAATAAAGACGGCAATGCCCTTGTGATCGAGGATTTACGCGTCTCCGTGGGGGATCGGCAGATCGTCCGGGGGCTGAATCTCACCATTCGCCCCGGCGAAGTCCACGCGATCATGGGACCGAACGGCTCCGGCAAGTCTACGCTCGCAAACACGCTGATGGGCAACCCCGCCTACACGGTGGACGGTGGTCATGCCTGGCTGAAGGGGCAGGATTTGCTCGAACTCGATACGGACGAGCGGGCGCGCCTCGGCCTTTTTCTCGCCTTTCAGTACCCGACGGAGATCCCTGGCGTGCGCGTCGAGGACTTTCTCCGCCTCGCGTACAACTCGACGCACGGCACGGACCTGACGCCAATCGAGTTCCGCATGCAACTGTGGGACACGCTCGGTGAGTTGCAGATGGACGCGTCGTTCGCCAAGCGGTACGTCAACGAGGGCTTTTCCGGCGGCGAGAAGAAGCGCAATGAGATCGTTCAAATGGCGATCCTCCAGCCGACGATTGCCGTGCTTGATGAGACGGACTCCGGCCTCGATATTGACGCCTTGCGCATTGTCGCGGACGGTGTCAACAAACTGATCGAGCGCGAGGGCGAGACGATGGGCGTGTTGGTTATTACGCATTACCAGCGTCTCCTGAATTACATCAAGCCTGATTTCGTGCATGTCCTCGCCCGCGGCCGGATCATCAAAGAAGGTGGCCCGGAACTGGCGCTCGAACTGGAAGAAAAGGGCTACGGCCCGATGCTCGCCGAACTCGGCGAGGAATTGACCCCGGAAGAGGCCGCCGCCGCAAGTGCGACGACTTAAGGAGCGACAACCATGAGCGACGAGACGATTCAGGAAACTCGTGACCTCTTGCCCCAGGATGAACTGGCGGCGGATCTCGGCATCGAGAGCTACCAGACGAAGTACGGCTTCCACGATAGCGAGGCGCAGTACGCCGTCAAGTTCGATCGTGGCCTCGACCACGATGTCGTCGAGCGGATCAGCCAATTGAAGAAGGAACCCGAGTGGATGCGCGCGCTACGCCATAAGTCCCTCGACTACTTCGAGGCGCGCGCGATGCCCACATGGGGCGGCGACCTAAGCGAGATTGATTTCCAGAATATCCACTACTACATGAGCGCGACGGACAAGAACGCGCGCACCTGGGAGGACGTGCCGGATTACATTCGCAACACGTTCGACAAACTCGGCATCCCTGAGGCGGAGAAGAACTTCCTCGCCGGTGTCGGTGGCCAGTACGACTCCGAGTCCATCTACCACAATATCTCGATGGACTGGGAGGAGAAGGGCGTCATCTTCTGCGACATGGACACCGCGCTCCGCGAGCACGAGGACCTCGTCAAGGAATACTTTGGCACGATCATCCCGCCGAACGACAACAAGTTCGCCTCGCTCAATACTGCAGTCTGGTCCGGCGGATCGTTCGTCTACGTGCCGAAGGGTGTCAAGGTTGACCTGCCCTTGCAGGCGTATTTCCGCATCAATGCGGAGAATTCCGGGCAGTTCGAGCGGACGCTAATCATCGCGGACGAAGGCTCGCAGGTCCACTACGTCGAGGGCTGCACCGCGCCGGTCTACGCGACCGAGTCGCTGCACAGCGCAGTTGTGGAGATCATTGTCAAGAAGGGCGCGCGCGTCCGCTACACGACGATCCAGAACTGGTCCTACAACGTCTATAACCTCGTCACGAAGCGCGCGGTCGCCTACCAGGACGCTGTGATGGAGTGGGTGGACGGCAACCTCGGCTCGAAACTGACGATGAAGTACCCCGCCATCTACCTGATGGAGCCGGGCGCGCACGGAGATATCCTGTCCGTCGCCTTCGCCGGCAAGGGGCAGCATCAGGACGCGGGCGGCAAGGTCGTCCACGTCGCGCCGAATACGTCGAGCACGATCCTCTCGAAGTCCATCTCCAAGGACGGCGGGCGGGCCTCGTATCGTGGCCTCCTCAAGGTTTATCCCGGCGCGGAGAATGCGAAGAGCAATGTCCGCTGCGATGCCCTGCTGATGGACGAGGAAAGCCGGACGGACACGTACCCATACATCGAGATCGAAGAAGAGAAAGTCAACATCGGTCACGAGGCGACGGTCTCCAAAGTTGGTGACGAGCAGATCTTCTATCTGATGAGCCGTGGCATCTCCGAGGACGAGGCGATCGCGATGATCGTCAATGGCTTCATCGAGCCGATTGTCAAGGAACTGCCGATGGAGTACGCGCTCGAACTCAACCGCCTGATCCAGTTGCAACTGGAAGGCTCGGTCGGCTAATTCCACCCTGCGGAAACAGGGGCGCGGGCGATCCTTCGTGGTCGCCCGCATGGTGACTCTTCGCATGCGCACGAGGTGGAGCGATGGCTGTCACGCAACGATTGATGACCGCCGAAGAACTCTGGGACATGCCCGATATCCCCGGCAAGCAACTCGAACTCGTCCGAGGAGAGTTCGTAGAAGTGCCCACGCCCGGCGCGATTCATAACGTGATCGCAAACCTCATCCAGTACCTTCTCCGTGTTTTCGTGACTGATCGGCGGCTCGGGCTCGTATTCGGCGACAATATGGGGTACGTCCTCTCTCGCGGTCCGGATACCGTGCGCATCCCCGATGTCTCGTTCGTCGCGTGGGAATGCGTGCCGGAATCGGGGATACCGGAGGGGAGTTGGCAAATCCCGCCGGACCTTGCGGTCGAAATTGTCTCGCCAACCGACCACGCAAACGATGTTTACGATAAGGCGCGCGCGTATGTCGAGTCCGGCGTCCGCGTCGTTTGGGTTTTCTGGCCGAAACGGCACTCCGTGAGCGTGCATACGCGAGATGCGAAGACTGCTGAACTCGGCCCCGACAATGAACTGGATGGTGGTGACGTGCTGCCGGGTTTCAGCGTGTGTGTCGGCGAACTCTTCGCAATGCCCACGCGACCGCCACATTCCACCTAACGCATTCAACATCTGAGGAGGAGAGCAAATTGGCAACGGTGATGAATAAGACGACACAAGGCTTCAGCCGTGCGGCGGTTGAGGCGCTGTCAGCGGCGCGGCAGGAACCGGATTGGGTGCGGCAAAAGCGGCTCGACGCGTGGGAGGCGTACGAAAGCATCCCGATGCCGACGTTGCGCGATGAGGAATGGCGGCGCACCGACCTCAAGGGGTTGAAGCTGGATGCCGTACTCCCCTTCGGCCCGATGCTCGATGAACAGGGTATCCCGGCGGAGATCGCCGACGTGCTCGAAAATGCCGAGGAGCGCGGTGGCCTCTTCATCCAGCACGACGCGAGCACGATCCATTCCGACGTCGCGGAGCGGCTGCGGTCGCAGGGTGTCATCCTCACCGACCTCGCCACGGCGATGCGCGAGCATGAAGACCTCGTCCGCCCGCACTTCATGACCGAAGCCGTCCCGGCGAACACGAGCAAATTCACCGCCCTGCACGGCGCGTTCTGGAGCGGCGGCACGTTCGTCTATGTGCCCAAAGGGGTGACGGTGGACCTGCCGATCCACTCCGTGTATTGGGCGACGACGCCCCACCTCGGCGCGTTCCCGCACACATTGGTGATCGTGGATGCCGGGGCATCGCTGAACCTCGTGGACGAATATGCGTCCGCGCAGAGCGACACGCAGGGGTTCGCTTCCACGGTCGTCGAGTTGATCGTCCGGGAAACCGCGCACCTCGAATACGCGAACTTGCAGCGCTGGAACCGGACGACCTATTCCTTCCACACGCAGCGACTCGTCCAGGATCGCGACAGCACCGCGCGGACGATCAATGTCGGCCTCGGGGGGCAACTCTCGAAGTACAACATTGATACCGTCCTGCAGGGCGAGGGGACGTACGCGCGCATCCTCAACCTGACCTTCGCGGATAAGAAGCAGATCTTTTCGTACGAGACCTTGCAAGACCATGTGAAAGGCAATAGTGTCTCGGACCTGCTCTTCAAGTTCGGCCTGCGGGACACGGCGCGCACCGTCTATAGTGGCCTGATCCACGTCCGTCCGCACGCGCAGAAGTCGAACGCCTACCAGCGCAACGGCAACCTGCTCCTTTCCGACCGCGCCCGCGCCGACTCGATCCCGAAACTGGAAATCGAGGCAAACGATGTTCGCTGCACCCACGGCGCGACGCTCGGCCAGGTGGACGAAAACCAGGTCTTCTACCTGATGGCGCGCGGTCTGCCCCGCAAGGACGCCGAACGGCTGATCGCTGAAGGCTTCTTCGCCCAGGTCGAGGACGAGATTCAGATGCCCGCCCTCGCCGCCCGCCTGCGCGACGCGATTGACAAGAAACTCGCGGGAACGGGATATTGAGAAAC
>JBBSFO010000467.1:0-4612 GCA_038238655.1 Thermomicrobiales bacterium
CGGCGGCATAATTCCCCGCCGCCGTTTCGATCTCGCCCCGAACGCGATCGCACAAGGCAACCTCGGCAAGATAGCCCTGTGCGGCGCTGATCTCGCGCCCGTGCTCGATGGCAGCGCGAGCGTCGTCAATCCGCCCCGCCATCAGGTAGATCTCGCCGAGCCACCCATAGACGCGCCCCATCACGATGCGGATGCGCGCGTTTGTGCCGAAGGCAATCGCCTGCTCCTGCATAGCAATCGCTTCGTCGTGGCGGTCGAGATGGGCGAGGGCAAGGCCGAGGACGAAGAGCGCGTTGTATTCGTAGATGCGGTTGCCGATCTCGCGCGCTTTCTGCAGCGCCTCCCGCCCGAATGCCGCCGCCCGCGCCCACTCGCCCTGCATCTGCGCGACTGTCCCGCTCGCCACCAGCGCGGCGACTTCCGCCACGGGATTGCGGAGGGCGAGGCTGCGCGCGAGCGTCTGCTCCATCAGCGCGCGGGCGCGGGCGAATGCGCCACCGTACGCGATAGCGGCGCACATCACACCGGTGGAGATCAGCGCTTCCGCCTCGTCCGACGCCGTCAGGATGGGGATCGCCCGTTCGAGAAAGGCGATGCCGCGCGCGTACTCGCCGCGCAGGACGAGCAGCCGACCGAGGATGTTGTGTGTGCGCGCCAGCAAGTCCGGGTTACCCGCTGCTTCCGCGAGTGGCAGCAGCCGTTCGAGGCGGGGAAGCGCGTCGGTGAAATCGCCTTGGATGTAGATTGCGCTCGCTTGCGCGAGGCGGACTTCGGCAAGCAGGACATCGTCGCTGAGAGCGAGCGCTTCTTCCTCCGCCGGGGCGAGCCATTCCAGCAGGCGACCCGGCTGGACGTAGAAAGCGACCTGCGCCAGCCGCAGCCGCAGGCCGATACTCCGGCGTTGCCGTATGTCGCTCGGCGGGAGCGATGACAGACATTCGAGCGCCTGCTGGAAGAGCCGCACCGATTCGGCGTAGGCATAGACTTTCATTGCCGCCGCCGCCGCCGCCTCACTCCATTCGAGCGCGCGTTCCCACATCTGCCCCCGGATCGCATGGTAGGCGAGACGCTCCGGCCCGACCGTGCCGCGCGCCGCAAGCACATCAACAACGCGCCGGTGCAGGATGCGCCGCCGCGCGCCGCTCGATCCTTCATAGACAACCTGCCGCAGTTTGTCGTGGTCGAAAACGTACAGGAGATCGCCGCTCGTTATCGGGCTGCGGTCAGTTGACTCTCGCAGCAGCCGGGCGCGTAAAAGCGTTTCCAGCGCGTCCAATCCCTCGTCCTCCGGCTGACCGCTGACGGCAAGAGCATCATCGAAGTCGAACCCGCCATCGAAGATCGCAGCGGTGGTGAGGAACTGGCGGCTGGCCGCGTCGAGCCGTTCGAGGCGCGAGCGGATCACCGCCTGGATGCTGTCCGGCAGCGCGAGATCGTGGATTTCACGTGGGCCGGTCGCGCCCAATTGCAGCGCCCCCTGCTCCATCAGCGAGCGAACGATCTCGACGACAAAGAGTGGGTTGCCTTCGGTCTCCCGGTGCAGCCGTTCCGCGAGGCTTTCCGAACCCTCGCGCACCATCTCCTGCAACAGCGCGATCGTCGCGTTTGCGGAAAGGCGCGCGAGGCGAATTGTCGCGACGCGTCCCTCACGTTCGAGGTCGCGCACCAGGGCGGCGAGGGGTTCCTCGGTATCTTCGGGCCGCACCGTGACGAGGAACATGACGTGCCGCGTCAGTTCGTTGCGGGCGCAATAGGCGAGCAGTTGAAGTGTGCCGCTGTCGGCGCGATGGAGGTCCGCCAATGTGACGATAATGGGCGCAGGCAGTGCGGCGAGGAAGCGGGCCAGCCCCTCGAAGAGCCGCCGCTGCTCCTGTTGGGGATCGAGGCGGGGCGGCGTGGGCAAGTCGGGCCGCAGTTCAGCGATGTCCGGCAATAGGCGGTTCACTTCCGCGAGCCAGATATCCGGGACGCCGAGGGTGTCGAGGTCAATGTATGGCATGATGCTGCGAAATGCCTCGACGAACGGATAGTAGGGCAGGCTCCGCTCGGCTTCGTAGCAATGACCGGCGGGGATAGACGGGCGTGCGGTCAGGGGTGGATCGGTCATCTCCTGCTCGATCCGCCAGAAGAGTTCCTCGACGAGCCGCGTTTTGCCGATTCCCGCCTCGCCCTGCACAACGACCAGCCGCCCCTGGCCGCGCGCCGCGTTGGCGAGATGCCCCTCCAGCGTTGCCAGTTCCGCCTGCCGCCCGATCATGGGCAGCGGCGGTTTCCAGGACATGATCGGTTGCGTCGGGATCGCCGTGCGGGCCGGGGGCGGCGCGTCGGGCGCGGGGAGGGTGGCGCGCGTTAGCCGCCCTGCCAGAATCGCCGCGTAAAGTGCGGTCGTTTCCGCATCGGGTTCCGCGCCCAGATCGTCCCGCAATCGGTCGCGGCACGTTCGATACTGCCCGAGGGCTGCCGCACGGTCGCCGGACAAGGCGTGCGCGGTCATCACGGCGCGGTGAAACCGCTCGTAGAGCGGGTCGGCGGCGAGCGCCGCCTGGGCGTGCCCGAGCATCCGCGCCCACTGGCCGCTCTGTTGGTAGGCGTCCACCAGCGTGCCGACTATCTGCAACCAGCGCCCCTGCCACTGCTCGCGCTCAGTGCGGAGCCAGATTTCGTAGGCGTCGCAGTCGCGCACGCCGAAGCCGTCGAGAAAGCCACCCCGCCAGAGTGCGGCGGCGCGCTCGCAATCGGCGAGTGTCGGCTGGTCAGTCGGCGAAGCGGTGAGGGTGTGGAAGGTGGCGAGGTCCACCGTCACATCCGGCGTCGTTTGCCACGCGAGGGTATCGCCGGTGGTGGCAATCGGGAAAAGGGGCAACGCGTGGCGAAGCCGGGTCAGCACGGTACTGAGGCTGTTGCGCCCTTCACGGTCGGGGCTTTCTTCCCACAACAGCGTAATCAGATGCGCGCGGGAAAAGGCGCGACTAGGATGCGCCGCGAGGTAATACAGGAGCGCCTGTGCCTTTTGCGCGGCGAGATAGAGACCCGTTTCGCCATCATGAATCGTCGGTGTCCCAAGCAGGGCCAAATGGAGCGTCGGCATCGCACATTCCCTCTGCGGCATGAACAGCGCAACGATGCCGGGTTCCCCGTGCTGTATCTCCACCCGCCGCACCCGTGGAGTATGCCCGCCGTTGTCTATTCATACGCAAGCATAGCAGAAATGGACGCGATACGGGAAACGTTACTGTTTCGTTACCATGACATAATTGCCTGCGACACAAAGCAACGCGTGCGGCGATCAGGCGAGGACCCCCGCCGCGTATTGCGTGCCGATCGGGTCGTTTTCCGCCCAGCGAGTGGCACGGAAGGGGCGAAGCGCCGGGGCCGCCTGCGGGCCACCGGTGATCAGTTGCGCCATCAGCGCGCCGAAGACAGGTGAGAGTTTGAAGCCGTGGCCGCTAAAGCCGACCGCGCAATAGTAGCCCGCCACCCCCGGTACCGCATCCAACACGGGATGATTGTCTGCGCTGCCGTCGTAGATACCCGCCCAGCCGCCTTGTGCGACCGACCGGGCGAGCGCAGGCATCCGATAGGCGCCCTCCACCTGAAATCGTTGAATCTCCGCGCGCGTCACTCCCTGATTGTAAGCATCGGGATCGGCGTAGATTGTGTCGTCCTCTCCGGCGATGGAGCCGCAGAGGGTCACATCCCCGGCATGGGGGAGCAGGTAGGCGTTGCGGTGCATATCGAGGACGACGGCATGCGGGGCGCACGCATCGTCGGGGCGGCGGAGGGCGGCCATCGGGTGGCGGCTCGGCGCGATCGGGAGATCGAGGCCCGCCCGCCGCAGGAGCGCGACGCCCCAGATGTTCCCAGCATTGACGACGACGGGCGCGGCGACCTCCCCGGCGTTCGTCCGCACGCCGCGCACGCGATCACCGCCCCGTAGTACGTCCATCACCGTGACACCCTCACGGATCGTTACCCCGGCGGCACGGGCGGCGGCGGCGTATGCATAGACTGTCGCGACAGGGTCGGCATATCCGGCGGTCGGTTCCCAGCAGCCGAGCGCGATGTCGTCCGCCCGCAGGCGCGGATCAAGGGCGCGAATGTCGTCTGGCGTGACGATCTGCGTTGCGATGCCGAGGCCCTGTTGCATCGCGACATTCGCCCGCAATCCGTCGGTGTCCGTTTCCCCGACGGTGACGAGCACGCCGGACTCCGTGAAGCGCGGGTCGCCCCCGCCGATCCGGTCTCCCCACTCGCGGAAAATTTGGAGACTGTCGCGCGCCATCGCGGCGGTGAAGGCGTTCGAGTAGTGCTGCCGGACAATCGCGCCGCTCTGCCCCGTCGTCCCCGCGCAGAGATGCGCGCGCTCGAGGAGGAGCACATCGCGCACGCCTTCCCGCGCGAGATGTAGCGCGATGCTCGTTCCGATGCACCCGCCCCCGATCACCACCACGTCCGCCGTCTCCGCCATTGCTGCCTCCCTTTCGTGAGGTATTGAACCGCAGAGATGCAGAGAACGCAAAGAGGAAGCGAAGCCAAAAAAAGGCAGAAGAGTTACACTGGCTTCTCCGCGACGCACCACCATGTGGTGGCAATTGTTTGTTGCAAAACCCGA
>JBBSFO010000468.1:0-4606 GCA_038238655.1 Thermomicrobiales bacterium
ATACAACAAAGCAGGGCCGACGCATCGAACGCATCGTCATAAGGGGAGCAAGATGGCGGCACAGCAAACGCGTGTGCTGGTGGTGGACGACGATCCGGATATCCTCGACGCCGTGCGATTCACGCTCGAAGACGAGGGCTATGTCGTCACGACGACCGAGAAGGGCGAGTTCGCGGAAAACCTGCACGATGGGAACGGTGGCTTGCCCGATCTGATCCTGCTCGACATTCTCCTTTCCGGAAAAGATGGCCGGACGATTTGTCGGCGGTTGAAGAGCCAGGCGAACACGAAACACATTCCGATCATCATGATCTCCGCGCATCCCGATGCCCGCGAGTCCGCGTCGGCGGTCGGTGCCGATGCGTTCCTCGCCAAGCCGTGGGATATTGATGCGTTGCTCGCCGTGGTGGCGCAATTCGCGGTAGCTGCGTAGCGCTCCTTGCCGGTCAGATTGAGCTACCATCGTCGCGGACCGCCGCACAAGAAAAGAGCCACCCCCTACAGGGCGGCTCTCGTGTTTCCGGGTGCGGGCGATGTCTAGACGGGGGAGCGGCTGCCCATCACCGCACGCACGATCCACGTCAGGAGCAGCGCGCCGATGAAGGCGACGACGATTGACAGGATCACCCCCGTCGTCCCGTTGAAGAAGAAGCCGAGGATGATGCCACCGACGAAGGCGCCGATCAGGCCGACGATCAGGTCGGAGACGAGGTTGCCGCCACCCGAGCCGGCGACCATGTGAGCGAGCCAGCCAGCGATCAAGCCGACGACGATCCAGCCGATCAGACCGAGGCCGAAGTTGATCTTGGCGAGTTCCAGTAGTGCCATGAATGAAACCTCCTACAAAAGCGATCACGACAACCGTTACGGTACGAATGCACTGCAATCACCGTGCCAGCGCCCTGGAAAGCGATGCACTCAGGCGACGGGGCATCGGATGCTGTGGCAGCACTCTTGCCTAATGCATTGCGACGGTAGTTGCCGAGATGGGACGGAAGACGATGGATACCACCGAACACGACGAATTGGTCGCGATTCGCACGCAACTGACGGTTGCCATGCTTGCTGTCACCCAGTTGCGGCGCAAACATGCGGATTCCGTCGACGCTGACCGCCTACTTGCCTATGTCGCCACGGCACTCGTGCGTATTACCCGCGAAGTGCACAAGGTAGATGCGCTCATGGCCCGTCTGGAGGATCGTGACGCAATGCGCGCGGATCCGGTGCGGTTGCGCACGCGTCGCCGCACTGGCGAACAGTCGGAGCGCGATGCAAATGATGAGCCAGCTCCCCAAGTCACAGGGCAATCGGACTACTCATAGGGACCCGCTGACATCCTCAGTGTGGAATATCGCCTGTTAGTATCGCGCGCTCCGTCAACGAAATCAGTTCCTCTCGCAAACTCCATTACTCTTGACTGTATCGAAAGATAGCAGCATCGTGGCGCGATGCACCGCAACGATTACCATACCGCGAGGAGGAATGACGATGTCGCTCGAAGTCTTCGATTATCGTACGGATGTCCGCAACATCTTTATCGCGCCGGAGATGCGGGCGCGCATTATCCGCCGGGAGCCGGGCACCGGCGGTGGCGGTCACACGCACGATCTCGGACACGAACTTTTCCTCGTCCTCGAAGGGCACGGCGAGTTCACCATCGCCGGTGAATCTGCGATCCTCGGGCCGGGTCAGATATGCATCGCCCGCGCCGATGAGTGGCACGCGATTCGCGTTGTCGGGGACGCCCCCCTCACCTACTATCTTTCCGTCACGCCCCATTTGGAACCGACGCACACGCAGTGGGACCACGAGGGCGGCACTAAATTGCCCTATCAGTATGGCGGCTCGACGCGCGACGAACGCCGCGCCCGCACTGCGCTACCCGAAGCGTCGGAAACCCTGCTCACTCGCCACCTCGCTGCCAGCCGCGCGCTCGCCGACGCCGCTGTGGCAAACGCGGTGGCCCAGGAAGCGGCGGGGACGGACCTGCGCGGCGCATTGGACACGGGGAACACGACCGCCGCCAAAGACGCCATTGACGCCATGTGGCGCTCCATCTACACGACCTACAAACGGTTGCAGGAGATGGAAACTGCCTGGAACGAACTCGCCCCCGCTGTCGCGGGCGAGTGAGATGATGAGCGACGCTCGTCGCTGTCACTCGCCGTTTCGTACTTGACCATAAGACGACGCCGGGGTATGCTGCGGCACGGTGGGAGTGCACAAACAACACCGCGCGTGGGAAAGGGTTGTGAACGGGCTGTGAAGAATACGATTTTGCTCATCCAGTTGATTCTCGGCGTTGTATTGGTGATCTGCGTCCTCTTGCAGACGAAGGGCTCGGGCTTCACCGGTTCGTTCAGCGGCGACCAATCGAGCGTTTATCGGACCCGCCGGGGAGTCGAGCGGTCGCTTTTCCGCTTCACCATCGGTCTCGCGATCCTTTTCTGCGTTGTCGCCCTCGTTGCCAGCCTGATCAGATAAGCCCGGCCCGACGGTGAGTGCAACGCGCAATCGCTCCCAAATACCGAATGACCGCCCACCCGCCCGACGGGGGCCGTCAGGGCGACCGCCTACGGCACGCCGATCAAACCGCGCCGCCAGTTTCATCGTGCTTGCGATCATCGCCGCGATCGGTGTCGGCGCGCTCGGGTTCGGCATCTTTGGTCGTGGATCATCCGATAAACTAGCGGTTAATCCGACGATCCCTGTTACCGATCAGGGCACACCCATCCCGACGCAGCCACCGCAGAAGGTGAAAATCCCGACGCGCGGCGGGCGATACACCGAGGCAGTCGTCGGCGGCGTGCCGACCGCGATCAACCCACTTCTGCCGGAAACCGATACCGACCCCAATGTCACCTCGCTGATTTTCAGCGGTCTGTCGAAACTCGATGGCAAAGGGAATGTCTACGGCGATCTCGCGGACACGATCACCCTCGACCCCGAGGGGAAGGTGTACCTCTTTCACCTCCGCGACAACGCGACGTGGCACGACGGCCAGCCCGTCACGCCACAGGATGTCCTGTTCACGATTCATCTCGTCCAGGACCCACGTTTCCCCGGCGACCCCGCACTGGCCGATTTCTGGCGTACCGTTACGGTGGATTTGCCCGGCGGCAATCAGGTCCGCTTCACGCTCACCGACCGCTACGCGCCCTTCCTCAGCTACACGACGCTGGGGCTTTTGCCGCAGCACTTGCTCGGTGGCATCAAGGCGGAGGAGTTGCGCGATCTGCCGTTCAACCTCAGCCCCGTCGGTACCGGGCCGTATCGCTTTGTCCGGCTCGACCGCGATGCCCCGGCAATTGATCTGACCCTCTGGCAGAAGCACTACCAGGTCGTCACCGAGGCGGCATACTACGTGCAGGAACTGCGTTTCCAGTACTACCCTTCCTTTGAGCAAGCGCTTGATGTCGCGAAGCGGGCGAAGGAATCGGGCGCGACGGGCTTCTCGGAGGTGCCGGTAACGAATCTCGCCCAGGCGGCGACGGCGCTCAACCCGAACCAGAAGGACGCCGCGTGGCAGTTTTACGGCTACAATATCGCCGCGTATACCGCGCTCTTTTTCAACTTCCAGTCGCCAATCTTCTCCGACCGCGCCGTGCGGCAGGCGGCCAGTTACGCGATTGACCGGAATTCCCTCGTCCAGAATGCGCTCGGCGGCCAGGGGATCGCGGGCGACGGCCCGATCCATCCAAGCAGTTGGGCGTACAAGACCGAGGCCGCCAAGCACCCATTCGATCCCGACCTCGCGAAGAAGACGCTCGATGACGCGGGCTGGAAAGTAAAGGCCGCCGGCCAAGCGCGTGAAAAGGATGGCGTGAAACTGACCTTCACGCTTGTTACCAATTCGAGCGGCGAGCGACCGCTGGTGGCGCAGATCGTCGCGCAGCAACTGGCGGCGGTCGGCTTCGATGTGCAGGTGAATAAGACGGCGCTCTCGTCGTTCGATTTGCAGCGAACCTATCTGGAGCCGCACCGCTTCGATGCCGCGATCTTTGGCTGGGATCGCCTCTTGGGCGACCCAGACCCGTATATCCTCTGGCACTCGACGCAGGCGGATGGCGGCTACAATTTCACGAACTTCCGCGATTCCGAGGCGGATCAACTCCTGGAAAATGGTCGCCGCGCGACGAATCCAAACGAGCGCAAAATCCTCTACAACCAGTTCCAGGACCTGTTCGCCAGCGAAGTGCCCGCTGTCGTTTTGTACTATCCGCGCTATGTCGTGGCCATCGCCAAAACCATCAATGGCGTCGAGGCGGACACGATAGATACGCCCGCCGACCGCTTCCGGGGCATTTCCCGCTGGTACATCCAGTACGACGAGAAAACTGCCGCCCAGGCCACACAGCAGGCACAGCCGCCCGTCCCCGCCAGCACCCCGGCAATCCCACCCGCCGCGCCCCCGCCCGCCAGTCCGGCGCCCGGCGGATCCGCCGTCACGGGAACAAAGAAGCCGTAATCGAAGTCGAAACCGGGGAAAAGGGAAACAGAAAGGGGACGGGGATTATTTTCTTCCCGTCCCCTTTGCCGTTTCCCCGGTTTCGGGCGTAAAAATGCGAGGCCCCGATAGCCTCTGCCCCATTCCGTCCACCATCAC
>JBBSFO010000469.1:0-4601 GCA_038238655.1 Thermomicrobiales bacterium
CATCGGTAGTGCGACGAGCATCATGTTGAACGGGTCGGGTGTCGGCGTGATTGCCGCCGCCGCAATTGCGCAGACCAGGAATGCGTACTTCCGCCACTTACGCAACTTGTCCATATTGACGACGCGAATCTTCGCCAGCACAAAGAGCGCGGCGGGCAACTGAAAGATCAGTCCGATGCCGATGGAGATGCGCAAGAAGAATGACAGGTATTTGTCCGAGGTCGGCGAGAACTGAAAATGCTGGCCGAGGGTGAATGAGACAAGGAAATGGAGGAACGACGGGATCACGTAGAGATTGGCAAACATGACACCGGCAATAAAGAGTATCGAAGCAACCGGAATGCCCCAGAGCAAATATTTCAGCTCATGCGGCAACAGACCGGGCGCCATGAAGCGCACGATCTGATAGAAGAGGATCGGGGAGGCGATTACGACACCGATATACGCCGCGACCTTGAAATAGGTGATGAATCCTTCCGCAGGTTCGATCGTGATGACATTGACGCGCGAATCGTATTGTGTCGCCTGATAGACCATCCATGCGATAACGCGATTCGCAAAGATGAACCCGACAATCATCCCCGCGAAGATCGCGAGGATAGACTTGACGAGACGCCCCCGGAACTCGATCAGATGTTCCTGGAGCGTCATCATATCTGCGTCCGGTTTCGCCTTTTTCGGGCGTTTGCGGACGGCGCGAAGCGGGTTCAGATTGCGGAGCGGATTCGGAAGCCGTGGCGGCCGGACGGAAATATTCGCCATGCGATGCCCTCATTCCCTGCCAGTTCGGCCGCCATGCGGGACGATGCTAGCTCTGGTGCTCCTCGATGTAGCTGGCGGCGTCACCAACGGTGAGGATTTTCTCCGCGTCTTCATCTGAAATTTCCAAGCCGAACTCTTCTTCCAATGACATGATCAACTCGACCAGGTCGAGTGAATCCGCATTGAGATCGTCTACGAACGACGCTTCCGGCGTGATTTCCTCTTCATCCACGCCCAGCTGCTCCGTAACGATACCCTTCAACCGATCATAGATCGTAGAAGTGGACACCCGGCTCTCCTCCGCTAACATCCATATCACGCGGCGGCACGCTCAAATGCGCGCTCACTTTCTCAGTATAGCATACGTACGTGTGGGCTTTTTGGTTGTGTTTCATCCGGTGCCGCGCGCCAGTTCACCCGCCGCGATGCGCCCCGCGACGGTACCAAGCGTCCCATTGATGAATTTACCGGAATTCTCGCTGCCATACCGCTTCGCCAGTTCCACCGCTTCGTTGATCACTGCGCCAACCGGCACCTCGGTACTGTACAGCAACTCACACAGGGCGAGCCGCAGAATATTCAAATCTACACGCGGCAGCTGTGGAAGCGGCCACGCGGGCGCGGTCGCCGCGATCAAGCCGTCCAATTCGTCCCGCCGCCCTAGCACACCGTCCACCAACCGCTCCGCATAGTCGCGAAAACCGTCGGCGAGCAGCATTTGATCGAACTGCCGGGCGCGGACATCCTCGACATCGTGCCCCACGAGGTCCACTTCAAAGAGCACCTGCAAGGCACCCTCGCGCGCCTTGCGCTGCTTTTGGCCGAACTGGTCACTCCCCGTGCGCTTCCGCCGGGAGCGAGGCGGGCTGTCCGGTTCGTCCGTTGCAGTCGCCGCTACATCGGCATCGGCATCACTCAAGAGCAGTATCGGCTCCTCAATCGTTGTTCGTGTCATCATTCGTTGTCCCTTCCCGGCGTGTACTCGGCCCCCAGCGGCAACAGTGCGCCCTCGACATCGCGGACAAAGACATTCACTTCTTTCGCCTCCATCCCGAGTAGACGCTCAATCGCCGCCGCGACGTGCTCCCGCACGACCGCGCTCACTTCCGCGACGTGTTCTCCCGCCGCAATGATGATGCCAATGTCGGCATGGACGGCGTTCCCTTCCACCCGCACATGCACCGTTCGCCGCCCGTACGGCGCAGTTCGCACGACGCCCGGCACCTTCAGCGCCGTCATCTCGACCACGGCCGCCAGTACGCTTTGTGCGACGATCACTCTGCCGAGTTGTTCTCCCGTTCCATCATGCATGTGTATCTCTCGGTCATGCAGGCTTTCCGGCCTGCGTCCCTATCTTCAACGCACCCGCGATCGTGGAGCGTTCGGCCTACGTCGCTCTCGTAGGCAGGAAATCTGCCCAGAGGGCACCCGGCGACTACGACGAACCGTCTCCGCTCAATACCTGCTCGACGAAACGGGTATGAATCTCACCGCGCCGGAACCGAGCATCGCGCAAGATGCGAAGGTGGAACGGCACGGTCGTGGCGACGCCGCTGATGATCGTCTCTTCGAGCGCGCGTCGCATCCGATCGAGCGCTTCTTCCCGCGTGTCGGCCAAAACAATCACCTTGCCCAGGAGTGAGTCGTAAAAGGGCGGGACGCGATACCCGGCGTAGAGATGGCTGTCCACACGCACGCCAGGACCGCCAGGCGGTAGATAGGTAGTGATCATGCCAAGCGACGGAGCGAACCCCCGATCTGGGTCTTCCGCCGTAATTCGACACTCGATCGCGTGCCCAAACATCGTACGAGGGCGCTCCGGGAGCGTCAAGGGCTCACCCGCCGCAATCCGCAACTGCCACGCGACGAGGTCTACCCCGGTAACCATCTCCGAGACGGGGTGTTCAACCTGGATGCGCGTGTTCATCTCCATGAAATAAAAGCGTCCGTCGCCATCCATCAGGAACTCGAGCGTACCTGCGCCGCGATACTTCAATTCCCGCGTGCCCCGCGCGGCCATGTCCCACAATGTTTGCCGCTGCTTCGCCGAAAGGCCCGGCGCGGGCGATTCTTCGAGCAACTTCTGGTGGCGCCGTTGGAGCGAGCAGTCCCGCTCGCCGAGGATGACGACTTTGCCCTCACCATCGCCGAGCACCTGCACCTCGATGTGCCGCGGCGATTCGAGGAATCGCTCGACATACATCTCGCCGTTGCCGAATGCCGCCTCCGCTTCCGCCCGCGCGAGGGGCAGCACGCGCTCCAACTCGGACTCGGAACGCACAATGCGCATGCCGCGCCCGCCGCCGCCCGCCGCCGCCTTGAGCATCACCGGAAAGCCGATCCGGCGCGCGGCGCGCAGCAGATCGCTATCGTTTGTGACGGGAGTTTCGAGGCCGGGAAGGATCGGCAACCCGGCGCGGCGCATCGTTTCACGCGCCACTGCCTTGTCTCCCATCCGCGCAATCGTCTCCGAACGTGGCCCGATGAAGGTAATGCCGAGTTCCTCGCACATTTCCGCCATGTAGGCGTTCTCGGCGAGGAAACCGTACCCCGGATGGATCGCGTCGCATCCGGTCAGTTGTGCCGCTGTGACGATACGCGGTCGGCTTAAGTACGACTGTGCCGCCGGCCCCGGCCCAATGCAAACCGCCTCGTCCGCCAACTGCACCGGCAGCGACTCGCGATCCGCCTCCGAATATGCGACCACTGCCGGCACTCCCACATCCCGGCAGGCGCGCAAAATCCGCAGCGCAATCTCACCCCGGTTCGCGATCAACACCTTCTGTAACATGGGCTAACCCTTTGAACCGCAGAGAAGAGAGAAAAATTTCTGGTTCCACCTCATCATACTCATCTTTGTTTTCTTTTCGCCTCTCTGCGTCCTCTGCGTCTCTGCGGTTCAATCGTTTTCCGTTCCGTTTCCCGCAGGCATGGAAACGGGCGGCTATGACACCGCCCGCGCCGTCTTCCGTATCATATGTTACTGCATCACCATGCCGCCGTCTACCGGGAGGACGGTGCCGGTCATGTACGCGGCGGCGGGCGACGCGACAAAGGCGACGACCGCCGCGACATCGTCCGGCGTGCCGAGGCGACCCATCGGCACCTGTTCGAGGATTTTGCCGCGCATGTTTTCCGGGATCGCGTCGGTCATGTCCGTCGCGATATAACCGGGCGCGACGGCGTTGACGGTGATGCTGCGCCCGGCGACTTCGCGCGCAACGGACTTCGTGAAGCCGATCAGGCCCGCCTTCGCAGCGGCGTAGTTCCCCTGCCCCGCGTTACCGATCAGGCCGACGACGCTGGCGATATTGATGATGCGCCCGCTTCTCTTGCGCAGCATCGGTCGGAGCGCGGCGCGGGTCGTGTAGAACGCGCCTTTCAGGTTCGTGTCGAGTACGGCGTCCCAGTCGTCGTCCGTCATCCGCATCACGAGTTGATCCCGCGTGATGCCGGCATTGTTGACGAGCACATCAATCCGCCCGTACCGCTCGATCGCCGTCTCGATCAGCCGTTCGGCATCGTCACGCTTGCTCACGTCGCCCTGCACGAGCGTCGCCTCGCCACCCGCCTCGGTGACTGCTTGCGCTGTCTCCTGCGCCGCCGCCTCGCTCCCCCGGTAATTGACAATCACCGCCGCCCCGTCCCGCGCGAACCGCACCGCGACCGCCCGCCCAATCCCCCGACTCGCCCCGGTTACGACGACGATTTGTCGTTCTGTTTCTTCGGCCATTTGGTAGCCCTCTCCTCTTGCCAGACTGTCCAGCACCGCTTAACTTGCGGGGACACCAAGAAGTTGTTCGAGGTAACGCACAAGTTGGATTCTCGTATCTGGATCA
>JBBSFO010000470.1:0-4600 GCA_038238655.1 Thermomicrobiales bacterium
ACTGCCAGTAGCATGAAAGAACGTACCAATCGCATTGTCCCGTACCCCTTCTGCAGAACCCTGGGACCCGAAACCGCACCTATCGAGCGTCCACGCTGCGCATCTACCGATCGATCGCGATCGGAAATCAATCGTTCATCGCCTATCGTACCAGACGCCATACGCATGACTGGTACAATGCGATCAGCCGTTCGCGCCGACCTGCACCGGGCGACGGTTCTTCTCATAGGACGAGCAAACCCGCTCATGGTTCCATCCCCACAGGCGAATAGTTCCGACGAAACGGAGGAACAACCCGTGCCAACCAAATCCCTACGCACCAACGATGCCATCCCAGCGATCCGCGCGGAATTGCAGGCCGTCGGGCGATCCGCATTTGCGCGCGGTCTGGTCTGGGGCACGAGCGGCAATATCAGCAGCAAGCTGCCGGACGGTTCCCTGCTCATTTCCAAAGCGGGAACCGACCTCGCGGACCTCGCGGACGAAGATTTCGTCGTTGCGCCGCCCGGCTTCGATGACGGCGTGCCGCCCGAGGCGACGAGCGAAATCCGCATGCACCGCGCCGCCCACGCCGCCGGTGACGATGTCCGCTGCGTCCTCCACCTTTCACCGATCTGGGTAACGCTCGCCGCGACAACGGGCATCGCCGTGCCGATCACGACCACCGCCGAAGCGCATTTGATGCTCGCCGGCCTCACCCGCCTCCCGTGGGCCTGCCCCGGCACAGCCGATCTCGGCCACGCCGTCGCGAGGGGCCTGGAAACCGGCATGCGCGCCCTGCTCCTCGAAGGCCACGGCGCCCTCACCCTCGGCCACACCCCGCGCGAAGCCCTACTGCGGATGGAAACGCTCGAATTCGTCGCCCATCTCGCCCTCCTCGCCCATCAATCCGGCCTCCCCCTGATCGGCCTGCACCCCGCCCAGCAGGCCCAAATCGCCCAGCGGTACGGGAACCACGAAGATTGATAACGAAGCACAGAGATAACAGAGGAAAAAGGAGAAAACGTACTATTCTTTTCTCTGTGATCTCTGTGATCTCTGTGATTGATTTCTATGCCGCGCCGTGCAGCGAGCGGAGGTAGCGGATGATTGCCCAGATGTCTTGATCGGACAGGGTACCGGTGAAGGAGGGCATACCGGTACCGGCGATGCCGTGGCTGATCCACCAATACAGGTCGCCGTCGGTGTGGGTCGTCAGGTGACTGCCGGTAAGGTCCACGGGGCGCGGTTTGAGATTCTGACCGAGCGGCCCATCACCCTTGCCGCCCGCACCGTGGCAGATCGCGCAGTTCTGCGCGAAGAGTTGCTGGCCGCGCGCCAGTGTCACGGTGTCTTGCGGAAGCGGGTTCGCGATGCCCGTCGTTGGCGTGCGATCGGTCGAGTTGTAGCCAAAGACAATCACGCCGAGCAGCAATGCGCCGAGACTCCAGGCACGATAGGCCGCGCGCGTTCGCCCGCGCAGCGTGTTGCGGAAGCGCGCGGGATACGTCAGGCCGAACAGGGCTGCACCGATCAGCGCGAGCAGGAGGCCGAACCACGCATCTGGCAGCAGGCGCGGCCAAAGGAAACCCGCCCTGGCGTTCGCCACCGTTGAGATGGGCCGCTCCGTCGTCTGGAAGCGGGCCGGATCGGACGTAAAGGAAAAGTTCAGGCGCGTGTCCTCTGCGATATTCTCCCGGCGGATCACGAGTTGGACATTCCAGACGCCCTTGATCGGGAAGAAGATGCCGGTCGCGCGATAATGGCCGCTCGCGTCGCGCGCCAGCGGCACGCGCGTCTGGCCGAGATCCGCGCCGGAGAAGGTGACGAGCGCCGCCACGCGCTGCACATCCGGGAGCGGTAGCGCGCTCTGCGGGTCGGCGATGTTCGCGTCGAGCGCGCTGCCATCCTTGCCCGTTGTCGTCAGGAGCACGACCGCCATCCCCGCCGCGTCCTGCATCTCTGCGGATTGCGGCCCGCTGTTCAGGTCCACTTCCTGCCCCGCCGCTGGGGGCGCAACGGCGACGGCGGTGCTCAACCGAGGATCGGCGAGCGCGGCATTCGCGCCAGTGAGCAGGTGCGCGGGCGGCAGTTGCGTGAGCGTCGCCGTGACGAGCAGCACCGCAAGACCGAGCGCCGCCTCGATGCCCAGCAAGCGCGGCAGCCAGCGACGCGCCTGCTCCTCGCCGCCGAGGCGCGGCTTGATGACGAGCAGATTGAGCGCGGCGGTGGCGAGCAGTGGCACAATCAACGCGTGCTTGATGAGCAGCGTGTGCCCATATGAGGTGTTGAGGATCGTCGCGCGCGTCGTGTGCAGCGTCATCGCGTACACACCTGTCGCGATCAGGAAGACGACTGAGGCGAGCGCGAGGTTCGAGAATCGCCCGACTGTCGTGGCCAGCACTGCCGTTTGCGCCTCGCCATCGAATAGGCGGAGCCAGCGGCGCAGCGTGACGAGCAAGACGAGCAAGCCGCCGAACCAGACGCCCATCGCGCAGAGATGGGCTGCGTCCGCGAGGATGGCGAGGACGGGCTGATGCTGGCTTTCTATCGCGTGGCTGCTGAACGTCAGCGCCGCCGCCAGCACGAGCGCGACACCCAGCCCGATCCGCCACGGCCAATCGGCGATCACCGGCGCGTCAGGCACACTGGCCGCCCAGGCCTGGGGGCGAGACGTCGCGACAACACCGAGTACCGGCGGCTGGAATCGCCAGAATGGCAGGCGCGTCGCGAGCATCCCGACGAGCAGGACGAGCCCAACGATCGCAATGACCCGCCACACCGCGCCGTAGGTCGTGTTGAACACGAGGCGGCGGAGCGTGTCGCCGCGCACCTGGAAGACGGAAATGTCCGCCACGGTCGCGGCCTGAACGACGAGGGTCGCGAGATGTGCGAGCACGAACGCGAGGAGGCCACCGAGTGTCCACGGTCGGAGCATCTGGGTCGCCCGCCGCCATACCGCATCGCCATCGTCACGCGTTTCTGTCGCGGGGCGGAGGACGAACACGGCAAGACCGAACGCGCCGATCAGTACGCCGAGCGCGAGATAACGCCACCAGCGCACGAGAACGGCGAGAACCGAGGGATTGCCGCTCCCGGAAAGCGTCGCCGTTGTCGCCGCGCCACCCGTCGCCAGGGAGCCGATGGATTGCGGTTCGGGCGGTGGCGCGGGGCCGAGGCCACTCGCGAGCGTGAAGGAGTAATTGCCCTTGGTCAGGTGACCGTCATTGCCGAGCGCCTGCCACGCGACCGTGAATAATCCCGGCGCTAGTTTGCCATTCAGCGTTACTTCGACGACACTCGGATCGCCCGCTTCCACCGCCGCCGCGCCACCGGCAATCAGATTGCCGCTCGTGTCCAACAGCGTGATGTCGTTGAATTTTGGGTCGGGGACCTGATCGAAGCGGATGCGGATTGTCTTCGGCGGCTGGCCGATCGTACTTCCCGGCACCGGCGTCGCGGCAACCAACGCCACATGCGCCGAAACCGCAATGGGGAGCAGAGCGAACCCGGCAAGCGCAAGAAGAAGCGCGGTGAGATACTGTATTGTCCGGCTTCGACGATGATCGCAATCTGCCACGATCGGCACGCTTCGTTCTCCCTTGTGCCATTCCAGTGTGTCGCCCTAGACGACCCACCGATTGGCGCTGTCATGATTATCCCGCCGCACGGGCGGAGCGTCCACCAATCGTGATGCGACCGTAAAAGGCATCTGCAAAAGGTGCGGGCAAGAGCCGGGAACGAGAGGCCATTCGCTCTGCCCAGACAAACGCTGCACGCGTGTGACGATTCCGCATCAGCAACCAAAACGACGCAACGATTGGAGGCGATATGCCGCTTTCTCACTTTAGCGAAGACCCGGTGATTGCGCGGTTTGTGCCCCGGCCACCGCTGGCGCGACCCGAGGTCGAGCCGCTCGTCTGGGCGATAGATGACTGGCACGCGCCGCTCTATTTCTTCCCGCGCGATTGTCCACGCGTCTGTTTCTGGCCATTGCCGACCACCACGCCGGAGGAGTATGCACGCTGGTTCGCCGTGGTACCGGGCCGCATGGTTATTGCCATCGAAAGCGCGTGGCTGGAACGGTTGCGTGGTGCCCACCTCTATCGCTACCGGATGCCGGAAGCAACCTTCGCGGACACCCACGACCACGGTGTTCATGTGAGCCGAGAGGCGGTCGTGCCGCTCGGCGTTGAACCGGTGGGCGATCTGCTTGCCGCGCTGATCGGTGCGGGGGTGGAATTGCGGATCACGCCGTCACTCGTACAGGGCAATCGCATCTCAAACCACTGTTTCCATACAATCTACGATGAAGCGTTCACTTGGCAGAGGATTCGTCTCCACCGACGAGAATCAGGGGGCAGGAGACGCCGTTCGGCGCGGAATCGGTCGTGTGGACGGTTACGATACCATGTCGTAGGGGACGAATCGCCTGAGAAACGACCGGGAAACAGCCTCCAAACCAGATGCGATTGCCCTGGTCACTCGTACCGCTCGGGCGCGCGATCATCGAAACCACGCTACACTTCTCACTGATTCGCATGCGCAACGCGCGGGGCTGAATGGATGCGTGAGCGGGGGTTGAGCGTGACACGACTGCACCGACGCGGCATCATGCCGA
>JBBSFO010000471.1:0-4571 GCA_038238655.1 Thermomicrobiales bacterium
CAAGGGGCGCGATCCGCTCCCATTGAGCATCGGTGAGGTCAGAAGAATATGATTTGTCGAGCACTTGGACACTCCTGACGCATGGCGTGTGCGATACTGTCCCTATTCTACCCTCCTATCTGGCTTTGCATACAGGCTCTCAGTCCTCAGTCCTCAGTCCTTCTCCCGGCGGCTGGGTCGATGCGCGCACCACCAGCCCCGTCGGCAGCACGATATTTTCGGGTGCGCCGTGCGCCCCGTTCTCCCCGTCGAGTCGTTGCGCGAGCAACGCGACTGCCCACTCCCCCACCTCCCGCACCGGCTGCGCGACGCTCGTCAGCGGCGGATAGAGAAATGCGGCGAACGCGTCGTCGTAGCTGACGATACTCATCGCGTCCGGCACGCGGACATGCTGCTCGTAGAGCGCGCGGAGCGCCCCGAGGGCGAGGCTGTCGCCCATGATCAGCAGCGCGGTAGGGCGCGACGGGAGCGCAAGCAGGTTCTGCGTCGCCTGATAGCCCGCCTCGACCGCGCGGGTGACATCGAGTTGCAGGTAGCCGTCGGGGAGCGACAGTTCGTGGCGATCGAGCGCGGCGAGGAAGTGTCCGACGCGCGCCCGGTCCACGGCGTCGGTCCTGCTGGTACCGATGAAGGCGATGGCGCGGTGGCCGAGCGCGACGAGGTGATCTATTGCGTTATTGATGCCTTGCGAGGCGTCCACGGTGATCGTGGACGCCTCCGGGACGTGCTGCGGCCGGAGCAACTGCACGACCGGGACGCCTCGATCAACGAAGCGCTGGACCTCCTCGATGGTATCAGGGGCATCGAAGATGACGCCGTCCACGCGCTGGCCGAGCAGGAATTGCGTGAGATCATCCTCCGCCCGCGCGCGGCTCGACTCGGCGTTCACCTCGATGACATGGTAGCCGTGCAACATCGCCGCGCGCGCGATATGCACGCTGAGCAGGTATGGAATCGGCCGCTCATACGGCGTCTGGCGGAAGAAGCGCGGCACGAATCCGAGCACGCCGCTTCGCTGGCGACGAAGGGCGCGCGCGGCGAGATGCGGCGTGTAGCCCAGTTCCGCCGCCGCTGCCGCGACCCGCGCGCGCGTCGCCTCAGAGACACGGATATTGCTTCGCGCCCCATTGAGAACGACGGAAACGGTCGCCTGAGAGACCCCCGCCCGCCGCGCCACGTCGTTGCTCGTCACCGACCGTGCAACAGACACCCGTTTCGCCCCCATGTCTCCGCCCAGGGTTCGATTAGACGTATAATCAGATGTTCTCGTTATACCACCAGTGTCAAGCACCTGGTGCGCTACGCGGGTCGGACAACGCAGCGGAAGCCGAGATGGTTCGTGGCGGAGTCCACCGCCTCGGGGGAGCGTGCCGCCGGGCGGTATCGCAGGCAGTAGCTCGGCGCGCAGAGATGCGAGCCGCCCTTAATCACCTTGCGCGGAATCGGCGTTGCAGGCATCGCGGGGTCGTAGCTCCCCGCCGGTGTCCCGCCGCGCGGGTTGGCGGGCGCGCAGCACGGATGGTCGGCCGCGTCCGAGTGGCGAGGCACCCACCAGTCCGCCGTCCATTCCCAGACATTGCCCGCCATGTCGTGCAGGCCGTAACCGTTCGCGGGGAACGCGCCGACGGGCGACGTGCCCGCGTAGCCGTCCGTCTTGAGGTTCTGCCACGGGAACGCGCCCTGCCAGGTGTTCGCCATCATCATCCCTCCTGGCGCGAAGTCGTCTCCCCAAGGGTACACCGCCCCCTCCAAGCCACCGCGCGCGGCGCACTCCCACTCAGCCTCCGTCGGCAGGGCCTTGCCAACCCATCCCGCGTACGCCTCTGCATCCGCAGACGCGACGTGAACGACCGGGTGTTGCGCCTTGCCGGAGATCGAGCTGCCGGGCCCGGTCGGGTGTCTCCAGTCCGCGCCGGGGACGAATGCCCACCAGTTGCGGTAGTCGTGCAGGTCCACCGGGCCGGGGGTTTCGTGGAAAACGAGCGAGCCGGGGACGAGGAATGCGGGATCGGCATCGGGATACAACGCCGGATCGAGCGGACGCTCGGCGACGGTACGATAGCCCGTTGCCTGGACAAATTGGCGAAACTGCGCGTTGGTGACGGCGTACCGATCCATCCAGAAACCGTCCACAGTGACGGGGTGAGCGGGCGTTTCCTCGGGGTAATGATCATTCGAACCCATCAGGAATGCGCCGCCGGGAATCCACACCATTCGTGCGTCCGGCACCGGGCCGGGTGCGACACCGCGCGATGCCCCGATCGCCCGTTGGACCGACTGCTCCATCTCCATTCCTCCCCCTCCGCGCGAACCGGTGCGTCAGCTTCGCCATTATAGAGTGATACGGCGACTGTCGGGGCGACCGTAGGGCGGGCAGTCGCTCGCAGACGCTGGCGCGGCTTCAGCAGCCTACTTTGTCCCTCGCGATGAGGAACACCTAATAGGGGCACCACTGGGTCGCTAGTGCCGAGACGTTTCGCCTATCGCCCTTAGACACCGACGCGAGTCTGACCCTCCGCCATTACGAGCGCTTTCCGCAGCACCACTGGCCAAATAAACGTCGCCTTGACGCCCGCCGTCGCAACCGCTACCATAGCGGTAATGCGCGGGTAGCTCAGTGGATAGAGCGTCTGCCTCCGGAGCAGAAGGCCGTGGGTTCGAGCCCCTCCCCGCGTACCACTTTTCCCCTTATATAGCAACGAGAACGATGGCACGCTTCGACTGTTCCATCCGTCAAGAGCAGAAATCCTCACAATTTCCTCACGAACGATTCTACGCAGTGCCTTTGAAGGCGAATGCAACGGGCGTCTGCATATCGTCTCCGTGCGTGTCAGTGAGGGCGTGCGCGTAAATACTCATGGTGATTGCGGGGTTCGCGTGTCCGAGGCGACGGGAGACGACATGCACGGGCCATCCTTCCGTGAGCAGGTGCGTTGCGTGCGTGTGTCTGAGGTCGTGGATGTCGAATCGAGGCAAGACCTGATCGGACGGCACGGGCTGGTCATTCTCTGGCGCGTTTGCCTTCCGCCGAATCACGCCAAGATTGCGAAGGACGTGACTCGGATCGAGCGGACCGCCATTCGGCGTTGTAAAGACAAGATCGAGGTCACGCCATTCGCTACCCGCCTGCAATCGTTCGGCGTTCTGCGCGGCTTTATGCGCTTTGAGGGCAGCGATGCTTTCCGCGAAAAGGGTGATCGTGCGGAGCGCGGCGCGCGTCTTCGGCGTTGTGATGTGGGGCTTTCCGTTCAGCGCTTCCACGCACTGGCGTACCTGCACATTGCCGCGCTGCCAGTCAATGTCAGACCAGCGGACGCCGAGGGCTTCACCGCGCCGCATGCCGGTCTGTAAGATAAGGAGCCATAACGGGCTGTAGCCATCGTTCGCGGCGAAGAGCATGAAGCGCTGCATCTGCGACACAGAGAGGATTGTGGGAGGTTGTGAACGCACGGTAGGGCCATCCACGGCGAGCATCGGATTCACGACAACGAGCCGCTTGCGCACAGCGTAGTCGAAGACTTGGCGCAGCCGCTTATGGCAGCGATGGACGCCATCATCGGATGCCCCGCCAGCGCGCAGCCCTGCATAGAAGGCGTCAATCATTGCCGGGTTCACCTTCTGCACGAGCGTTGCGCCGAGCACGGGCAGGATGCGCCCATTGATGATGCGCTCGTACTCGCTAATCGTGCGCTCCTTCGGATTCGTCCCGCGCAGTACGTCGAGCCAATGGGCGAAGAGTTCCGCTACGGTCATCTTGTGAATGTCCACCGCGACGCCGGTATCAATCTGCGTGCGCCATTTCGCTTCGAGTGATTCCGCCTCTTTGCGGGTGCGCACCGTCTCTTGTCGCTGGCGACGCTCCCCGGAGATCGGATCGGGGCCGAAGTCTAGCCGCACGGTATAACTGACGCGCTTCACGCCGATATTCTTGACGATACTCACGCCGCTTCTCCCCTCCAAGAAGGGCGGGCATCGCACCCGCCCCTAAGCCATTTCGCTACGTACACATTGCGCGCCGTTTGCAATCGGCGCAAGCCCAAGCCACCGCTAATGCAGGCTCCGGATCAATCTTGACTGGGAGGCGGAGCATCTTCTGCTTGGGCAAGGCGGGCTTTCTCGCGAAGTATGTCAGAGTAGCGGGGGGTATTCGCCATATAGGACAATGGAACCGAACGATACACATGCGTGGCGGAGCGTTCCGTTGCGCGTGCCCCCAAAAACGCCGTGACACTTTCGATGGTCTGCTCTGCGTCTCGTTTCGCTTCGTCTCCGTCCATTTTCATCGGTCTTTCCCTTCTTCTATCGAGCATGAGGGCGACACGATCGCCGCCCTCCGAACCCCTACGTTATGCCGCCGTCTCGCAGTCGTCCGGCGTCGTCAGTGCGTGGCAGGTCAGCATCCGGTCGAGGCGGAACGACTTGAATTCCCGCCGCAGGGTGCAGTAGCAGCGCGCTGTGATGTCATTCGCCTTCGTCAGGGTAATGGATTGCGGCCACAGGCACCGCGCCGCCAGTTCGCCCTTCGCATCGGTGTACATCGTGACGACCGCCGAGCCGTCGCGCATCGCTTC
>JBBSFO010000472.1:0-4566 GCA_038238655.1 Thermomicrobiales bacterium
GCGGAGGACATCGCCGCCGCCGTCCGTTTCTTCTGTTTGCCGGAGAGTGCGTACACGACAGGGCAAACGCTGCTCGTCACGGGCGGCTACGCGATGTACCTGCCGGGCGATTAACCTAGCCGAAGCTGGGCGCTGTGACGTTCCTTTGGCGATTTATCGCAAAGGGCGGAAAAAGGCACGGATATCCTCGGCGAGGGGCCCCGGTACTTCCCATTCCGGGAAGTGGCCACCACGCGGGAGTTCCGTCCAGCGGTCTATGCGCGCGGAGCGCTCGGCCCACGCGCGTGGAGTGGGGAACATATCGTTTGGTGGCATCACCATCGCGGTTGGCACCTCTGCTCGGCCCCATGCCCCCGGATTGTGTGCTGATTCATAGTAAAGCCGGATCGAGGAGTTGATCGTCTCGGTTGCCCAGTAGATCGTCAGGTTGGCGAGCAAGTCATCCCTGGTGAAGACCTTCTCCACATCGCCGTCGCAGTCGCTCCACCGGCGGAATTTCTCGATAATCCACGCCGCCAGCCCCGCCGGCGAGTCGTTCAACCCATACGCGAGCGTTTGCGGTCGGGTTGCGTGTTCCATCGCGTACGCCATCTCCTCCGCCGACCAGCGCTGCGCGTTGGCAACAAACTCCCGCTCCGCTTGCGTCAGGTCATCCGGTATGTCATCACCGATCCACGGATTTGTGCCGCCCATGTGGATACCAATAAGCGATTCCGCATGGATGAGGGCGAGTTGCGATAGGACACCGGCACCGAGGTCGCTGCCGCGCGCCGCGTAGCGACGGTAGCCGAGAGCGCCGGTCATCAGCGCACTGAAGAGGTCGGCCATGCGACCGACACTCATGCCCGGCGTGGCGGGGCGATCGGAAAACCCATAGCCGGGCAGGGAGGCCGCGACGACATCGAAGGAATCTGCCGGATCGCCGCCATGGGCGGCGGGATCGGCGAGGAGAGGGATGATTTTGCGCATCTGGAGGAATGAACTGGGCCAACCATGGAGCAGGAGCAGCGGCATCGGGTTCGGCCCCGCACCGCGCTCGTGAATGAAGTGGATGCCGAAGCCGTCAATCTCGGCCCGGTGGTGGGAGAACTGGTTGATGGCCCATTCTTGCGCCCGCCAATCGAAATCATGCAGCCAATACTGCACCAACTGCTTGAGATACGTCAGGTTCGTGCCGTATTCCCATCCCGCGTCGCACACCTCATCGGGCCAACGCGTCCGAGCCAAACGGTCGCGCAGATCGTCCAATACTTCTTGAGAGATGTTGACGGCGTAGTCTTGGACGCTCATTTCGGCCCTCCAATGCACAACAAGGATGACCCGACCGATACAGCGATTTTACATTGTCGCGTTACAAAGTAGTCAAGCCATCGCGCCGTGATGATTCGATGAGGAACAGAAGAAGCAATGACCGCATGATGACAGCGTCACCGGAGGACGGGCTGACGATCACCCGAACACATCATTGTAGCGCGCGAGCATTCGAGAGTAACTCGTCGCGGATTCCCGCACGCCACACCTTCGGCTTGATCAGTTCCGCTTCGGGTCCGCGCCAGCGCGGCGATTCCCGAGATGAGGCTCTTTATCATCCCGCGTGCTTGAATCCTGCCGCTTGCATCGTCAGCGGGTCGCCGTCGCGAAGAGTGTGCGCCGCGATCACGGTCGCGAGGACGAGAATGGAGTCGCCCGCGTCCATTGTGTTGACGACGCGGCATTCGAGCGCACCGAGCGTGCCGACAATCAGGGGGCAGCCCGTCGTGTCGCCCGGTTCCCACGCCACCGACGCGAATTTGTCCGGCACCTTCGCGCGGTGCCGCCCAAGCAACCCTGCCAACTCCCGCTGATCCGCCGCGAAGACGCAGAGCGCGAACAAGCCCGTCCGCATGACGATTTCGCGCGTGTGGCTCGCGTGCTCCATGCTGACGGCGATGAGCGGCGGCGTAAACGAAACCTGCATCGCCCAATTGACGGTCATCGCCGCCGTCTGCGCGCCATCGCGCGCCGTCACTGCATAGAGACCGTAGGAAAAAAGCCGGAGTATCTGCTTCTTCGCCGCTTCGTCCATTGGGGTCCCCTCCCCAGACCTCTCCCTCGTTGCGGTGGGAGAGGGGAGATTGGTCCAGAATCGGTACCATTTCCTTCACGCATTGACCGAAGAATGCGGCGAGTCACCCCTTTCCCGCCGCAGCGGGAGAGGGGCTGGGGAGGGGGACTTAGCTCGCCCGTTCCAGAATGACGACCGGGATCTGGCGCGTGGTCTTCTTCTGATACTCGGCGAAGCCGGGCATCTGCGTCGCTTGCTGATTGAACAAACGGTCGCGCTCCGCGCCCTCGGCGACGGTTGCCCGCGCCTGAAAACGCTCGGCGCCGATCTCGACCGTCACCGTCGGGTTCGCAACGAGGTTGTAGTACCAATCGGGGCTGGTCGGCGCGCCAGCTTTGGAGGCGATGATGATGATGCGGTCGCCGTCGGTGGTGTAGACCAGCGGGCTGACGCGCTCCTTGCCACTCTTGGCACCGGTCGTCGTCAGCAGGACCATCGGGCTGCCGGCGAACGGGCCGCCGACCTTGCCCTCGTTGGCGCGGAACTCCGCGATCACCTGTTGATTGAAGTCGTTGGGGCTGCTCATGATTCCTCCTTCTTCGCACAAGTCGGCCGCACCGTTGCGGACGACCACGCACTTCCGAGAATACCCGATACGCCGAACCGGGGACAACTGCCCGAATGTGTAGGTGCGTCCCATTCACGCCGGATTTGTTCGTCTATCGTACACTGCCATCATCGTTGGCGTTCGTTGTGCTCCCTTTTCGGTCTCGGGAAGGGGACGGGGGGATTCGGTATGAACCTTTGCATGGTTGGCTACGGGACGATTGCGAAAGCGCACACGCAGGCATTCCGCGATGAAGGTGTAACGCTCGACACCGTCGTCGGGCGACTGCCGGAGCAGGGCGCGGCGTTCGCCAGCGAGCAGGGGTATGCGCACTCCACGACGAATCTCGCGGAGGCGCTGGCACGACCGGAGATTGACCTCGTCGCGATCTGCTCGCCGAGCGAGGCGCACGCCGCGCAAACGGAGCAGGCGCTCAGGGCGGACAAGCATGTGCTCGTCGAAATTCCGCTGGCGATGACCTACACCGAGGGGAGGCTCCTGGCCGGCCTCGCGCAGGAGCGCGGCAAGACGCTGATGGTCTGCCACACGCATCGCTATCGCAGCCCGATGCAGGAGGCGAAGCGGCGCATCGTCGCGGGCGAACTGACGCTGCACAACATCGTCAGCCGCTACGTCTTCTTCCGGCGCGAGAACCGCGACCTTACCGGCAAAGCGCGCTCGTGGACGGACAACCTGCTCTGGCACCACGGCAATCACGCGACCGATCTCTGCCTCTGGCTGCTCGGCGTCACCGATGTCGCGGACCTGTCGGTGACGGCACAGATCGCCCTGCCGGATCAGAATATGGCGTCGTTCCTCGATCTCACCTTGCTCGTTCGCACGCCGCTGGATCAGCTCGTTTCGGTCACTATGTCGTACAATTCGCACGTCAGCCTCTACGATTACCTGCTGATCGGACGGGAAGAATCGCTCGTTCTGCCGGGACAGGGGCCGGACCCAGTTAACGGCGTCGCGGCGCAGGACCACGACTTCCTGGTCGCCGTCCGGGAGGGAAGCGAGCCGGCGATCAGCGCCGAATCCGTCCTCCCCGCCCTCTGGGTCCTCCAGCAAGCCCAGGACCAGTACGACGCCTTCCGCCAGCATCATCCCGGCGCCGTCCACCCCATCGTACCGTGAAGCCGGAGACGAACCGCATGCGGCCCGAAGGGCGCCCCAGCGAATTTCGCGGAGCGGGTCGCGGGCGGAATTGTTTATGATCTGGATGCGTTAGTCTTCGGGTAGTTGTGGGTGATAGTCGCTGGGAACCAGCGATGCATAATGGGGATGCCGCCGGATATAACTCGCGAAGAACGGACATTGGGGGATGACAGTGAGGTGCTGCACCTGGGCCTGTTCGAGGGCGGTACGCGCCAATGCGCTCGCGACGCCGTGCCCTTCGATCTCTTCGGGCACTTCGGTATGCGTGAAGATGATCGTCTCCCCGTCGCGTCTGTACTCGGCGAATGCGAGATGCGGCCCAATTCGCGTCTCGAAACGCTGTGCGGCCGTGTTCTCCTCGACAATCACGGCATCGCGTTCTTCTTGACTCATTATCGCTTCCTTTCCTTAAATGGGTGCCCCCTCCTGAGATAGGGGAGGGGGCTGACAGATTCGGGAATTACGCGTTCGACGCAGCCGCGAGCATTTCTTCGTCCGCCGGGTAGTCGGCGTAGCGCTCGGCGCTGTCGAGGCGGGGCGCGCCCAGCCAGCGTTCGGTGTCCATTGCGGCGCGGCAGCCGTCGCCTGCCGCCGTGATCGCCTGGCGGTAGTGATGGTCCCAAACATCGCCCGCGACGAACAGGCCCGGCACGACCGTCTGCGTCGAGTTCGGCATCCGCACCGCCGTCCCGTACTCGGAAAGCGGTATGACGCCCTCGACGAGCCGCACCGTCGGGTTGTGGCCGATGGCGACGAA
>JBBSFO010000473.1:0-4550 GCA_038238655.1 Thermomicrobiales bacterium
ACGACGAACCAGCGGTCGTCTGCCCAAACGAGGCCCGTTACGTCGTCAATGCCGATCAGGGGGGCGTCGTTCGGTGTCGTTTCTTTGAGGCGGCGGAGCCAGACGTCGGGAGTGCGGTTGTAGCGCGACAGGACAACCATGCCGCCCAGGATGCCGAAGCCGGGAAACCAGCGGAAATACGGCTCGCCGGGCCGGGCGGGTACGTCATCGGGCCGCGCCGGGACGTCTGCGCAGAGCGCCGCCGCGCCCGCGCCCGCGCCGATGATCGTCGCGCCCCGGCGATGTACCGCCCGGATAGCCGCCTCCGTCTTCGTGCCGTGGATCGTCCGCACGAGCCGCCCCGTGTCGCCATCGCCAAGATAGATGACGTCCGCCGCCTCGATACCGTCCGCGAATGCCGGATTCTCCGCGTCCGACCGCGTTCGGATCGGGACGGTCGCGACGATTCCCATCTTGCCGAGGCGGTACGCTGCGTCCTCTGTGTCGTCATCGGGGAATCGTTCGGACGCGGTGGGGAGAAAAACGATAATCGGTGTCGGTCGCCCGGTATGAGGCGCTGCGCGGAGAAAACGGAGATGGAAGCGGTCGAACGGCTGCGTGAATGCCTCACCGCCGACGAGGACGATAGGGCCGATCACCGGATTGCCCTAACCCCCCGGCCCCCATCCCCACGAGGGAAGGGGGAGCAGTCGAATACGTTTCCACAGATCATCACGCCACCGTCGCGGGGGAACCGATCAGGCTGCGCAGGCGGGCGATGTTTTCGACATCCTCATGGCAGTCGGCGCTTTTGGGCGTTTCCAACACCATCGGCACGTGCGACAAATGGGGGTCATTGACGACGTTGCGGAACCCTTCGAGGCCGATGTTGCCCGCACCAATCGCCGCGTGGCGGTCTTTCCGATCCCCGAATGGCAGGAGTGCATCGTTGACGTGAAGCGCCTTGATTCGGTCATATCCCACGAGACGGTCGAAGTCCGCCATCGTCGCAGCGTAGGTTTCCGGCGTGCGGATGTCGTAGCCCGCCGCGAAGATGTGGCAGGTATCCACGCAGACACCGAACGCATCCGGGTCGTTGACCTGCTCGATTAGGTACGCAAGGTGCTCGAACTTCGCGCCGAGGTTTGTGCCCTGACCGGCGGTTGTTTCGAGCAATACCGTCACGCCATCGTACGCACCTTCCGCACCGAGACGATTGAGCGCCGCGACCATTCGATCCAGGCCTACCTGCTCGCCGGAGCCGACGTGCGAGCCGGGATGCGTGTTGAGGAAGGGGACACCGAGCGCCCGCGCCCGCTGCAACTCATCCCGGAACGCATTGATGGACTTCTCCCAGAGTTCGTCATTTGGGGAGGAAAGATTGATGAGATACGAATCATGGATCATCACGGGTTGGACATTCGTGCGCGCGCGCGCGTCCATGAATTTGGCGATGTCTTCGTCCGTCAGTGGTTTGCCGAGCCACTGGCGTTCATTCTTGGAAAAGAGTTGGACGACTTCGCAGCCCGCCTGCTGTCCCCACTCCATTGAACGGAAGCAGCCGCCGGAAATACTCATGTGCGCGCCGAACTTTGGCATGACGATTTCCCTTTCTTCCCGTACGTTCATTGTAATGCCGCGAGTATACCGCGTTGATGGCATTGCCGGTGCAACGACGCGATGATTTTGGCGTACACTGTTCGCGGGTG
Organism: Thermomicrobiales bacterium; assembly: GCA_038238655.1. Lineage (GTDB taxonomy): Bacteria > Chloroflexota > Chloroflexia > Thermomicrobiales > JALYUS01 > JALYUS01. Next base: position 1,689 of record JBBSFO010000473.1, read on the forward strand.
CGATGCACCGCCGACCGATAAAGGGGAATCACCGCCGATGACCACAGTACCCGACCCCGCACAACGACCGGACGGTTCTGCGCCGCCCCCTTCTGAGTATGTTAATGCGCCGTCCAGCGCATTCCTTCCCCCACAAGGATCGTTTGACGCCAGCCGACGCCCGGACTATTGGGCCACCCCGCCGCAGCCGCAAGCCCCCGCCTGGCCGTATGCGGGCGTCCCGCCATACGGGAATGTACCGCTATTGGCGCCCGGCCCACCCCCAACCGACGGCATCGGGCCGGAGCGCGTGCCGTGGCGATTCTGGGATGTCGTCGTGGCGGCAATCCCGCTATTACTCAGTTTTGTGCTCGCCGTAGTGGTGCATTTTCTCCCGTCGAGCACCGGCATGCCCGCCTCAGAAACGCCCACAAGTACAAGACTCCTCGTCGCGAATACCGTCGTCGGTCTCGTGATCTACGGTGTCATTTTGCTCCTGATCTGGCTCGTGACGGTGCGGAAGTACCACGTCGGCTGGTCGTCGCTCGGTGTCCGACGACCGCCGGGGCTGTATTTCGCGATGGTGATCCCGATTTTGGTCGGCATGTATGTGGCGGCGGCGCTCGTCTCGGCGGTGATTGTCAAACTTTTCTACGGCGGGAAGGCGGAAAACCCGCAAGTGAAAGACCTCACCGGCGGGGGCGGGTTCTCGTGGACGCGGCTCGTACTTGCACTGATTACCGCCTCGATTGCCGCGCCGATCGTCGAGGAGTTGCTGTTTCGTGGCGTCCTCTATGGCTGGCTGCGCACGCGTTGGTCAGCGGTCGGCGGCGTCATCCTCAGCGCCGCGATCTTCTCCGCCGCGCACGCGATCCCGCTGATTCTCGCCAGCATCTTCGTCGTTGGCCTGACGCTCGCCATCGTCTACGAGAAAACGAAATCCACCCTCGCCACGATGACGCTGCATAGCCTGTTCAACACGATTGGCGTGATCGCAGTCTTCATTGATCTGGCGCGGAAATAGGAGGGCGGGAGTCACCCCTCCCCCGCTGCGGCGGGAGAGGGGTGACTCTCCTATAGATTTCGGGCAATGCCTCGGCGAAGCGCTACGAAAGGCGCGACGAGTTCCCCGCTCCCGCCGCAGCGGGGGAGGGGACAGGGGAGGGGGAACCCCTTCTACCGCTTCTTCTTTTTCTTCTTGTTCTTGTTCGGCACGGGCCGGGGCGGACGGGGGCCGAGGGCGCTTGGTCCGTTCATGCCGCCCGCGAGCATTTCCTGAAGCGCGGCCGGGTCCATCTGCGGGCCACCACCGCCGAGCATGTTCTTCAGGCCACCCATCCGGCCGCCTTTCGCCATCCGCCCCATCTGCGTCATCATCTTCTGCGCTTCGCCGAACTGCTTGAGGAGGGCACGCACTTCCGAACGGCTCGTGCCGCTGCCGTTCGCGATGCGCTGTTGGCGGCTGTAGTTGAGGATTTCCGGGCGGCGACGTTCCTCGCGCGTCATGCTGTAGATGATCGCTTCGACGCGCGCGATCTCCTTGTCGTCCACCTGCGCCTGTAACTCTTTCAGTTGCGAGCCGATGCCGGGGAGCATCTTTAAGATTTCGCCCATCGGGCCGAGTTTCTTGACCTGCTGCATCTGCGCGAGGAAGTCTTCGAGGTTGAACGAGCCTTCGAGCAGTTTCTCCTGCATCTCGGCTGCTTCGTCCTCATTGAAGTTCTGCTGTGCCTTCTCGATAAGCGAGAGCATGTCGCCCATGCCGAGAATGCGCGAGGCCATCCGCTCGGGATAAAAGGGGTCGAGTTGATCCACGCGCTCGCCGACGCCGACAAACTTGATCGGCACGCCCGTCACTTCGCGGATCGAGAGCGCCGCGCCGCCGCGTGCGTCGCCGTCCACCTTGGTCAGAATCAGGCCCGTCAGTCCGACGCGCTCGTTGAAGGTCTGCGCGACCTCGACCGCCGCCTGGCCGGTCATCGCATCGGCAACGAGCAGGATTTCATGCGGATGGAAATTATCGCGAATCTGCACGAGTTCATTCATCATCATGTCATCAATCTGCAATCGGCCGGCGGTGTCAATGATGACGACCTGCGTTCCCTTCGCGCGGGCGTCGGCGAGGGCATTGCGGACGATTTGCACGGGCGGGACGCGCGTTCCCTCCTCATACACCGGCACGCCGACCTGCTGGCCGAGCGTGACGAGTTGCGTGACGGCGGCGGGGCGATAGATGTCCGCCGCGACGAGCATCGCGGAAGTGTTTTGCTTCTGCAAGTGCAGGGCGAGTTTCGCCGCGTGCGTCGTCTTGCCGGCACCTTGCAAGCCGACGAGCATGATGATCGTCGGCAGCGGCGAGGCAATAACGAGCGGCACGCGCTCGCGGCCAAGTAGGTCTATCAGCGCATCATTGACGAGCGAGATGATCTGCTGCGCCGGATTGAGGCCGCGCTGCGCCTCCGCGCCAACGAGCGCAACGGCCTGCTCCCGCACACGCGCGACGAACGACTTGACGACACCGAGATTGACATCGGCCTCGATCAGGGCAATGCGGACTTCGCGCATTGCTTGTGTCACATCCTCTTCGGTGACGCGCGTGCGGGTGCCGAGGCGCTGGAAGACGGCCTGCAACCGGTCGCTGAGTGATTCAAACATCGGTGAACGCTTCCCCTTTCCGCGCAAACGGGCGACGGTAACCGTCGCCCGCCTATTGTACCCCGATCTGGTGGGGATGCCTAACCCCCTGCTCCTTCCCTAAAAGGGAGAGGCAGGGGGAGGATAGAGGTTCGTCTCGTTCTCGTCAGACGGGGAAATAGCGGGCGAAGAACTGGGTGGTGTTCGCCATCCAGACGCGGTCTTTCTCCTTGTCATAGAAGATGAAGC
>JBBSFO010000474.1:0-4548 GCA_038238655.1 Thermomicrobiales bacterium
AACGAGTCGCGAGTAACGAGCGCGAATCCGCGCTATCGCGATGCATCCCTTGATCTATGATTGTCGCGGGTAGTGGCAGGCTGGAAAAGCCCGCCACTACCCGTTTCGTATCACAATGGACATCAGAAAGCCCACCGAATGATACTCTTTCACGATAGCGATGACGCGTTCGATTCGTAGGGGCGATGCTTGAATTGCTCTCCCCAGATCATTCGGGTCTTCCTCGGACCGCCCTGCCACTGCAAGAGGGCGATGCAAGCATCGCCCCTACGAATCCTCGGCGATCACGACATCACATTCGTGAAAAAGTATGACTTGGTAGGCGTGCGAATAGGATGTGTCTGACGCATCCTTGCTGGGTATACTGGCTCTGATACGGGCGGTGGTACAACAAGGGAGCAGCGGCGCGGTTGGCCTCCGCTCCCGCAGAATCGAAGGAGGGGGCACGGATGCACACGCGGCATGACATTGGGGTGGCGACGCATATTGGGAAGTACGCGGATGCAGTCGAGGTCAGCGAACCGGTACGGTGGCTCGCCCTTTCGGGCACACCGGGGATGCGATCGGACGGCACGCTTCCCGACTCGTTCGAGGAGCAGGCCGAGCAGGCATGGACGAACGTGCTGCGCGCCCTCACGTCTGCAGGGATGGACGTGAATCACCTCGTCAAGATTACCCAGTATCTCCTGCGGGCCGAGGATATCCGTGCCTACGGCGCGATTCGCGCGCGCTTCCTCGGCGATGCGCGCCCTGCCTCGACGCTCCTGGTGGTCCCGACGCTCGTCTGGCCCAACATGCTCATCGAGATCGAAGTCTGGGCTGCCGACACCGCTGCGAGGAATCGCGCGTGACGCGACGATGACGACGATCGTTGCGCATCACGAGCAGATGAGGTCACGCCTCTCATGCGATACGCGTGCAGCCGCCAATCGGCTACGCCGGGCGACCCTCCTCTGACCGCATGTCGGCGAAGGAAGGGAAGATTCGCAGGTAGAAGTCGCCGACCGCGATCGCCTGGCTGTCGGCGTTCGTTGGCGCGCTGAGGGGCGGCGCGTCGCGCAGCCGGGCGAAGAGCGTGCCGAGCGGGTTGCGATTGTCGGGGTTGAAGGGTCCATTCCCGACGCCGACTACGTGGAGTACCTGCGGCCAACTCCCCCAGGCGGCGCGACGGTCCGGCTCGGGGCCGTCGGCGAAGTGGGCCAGGTAGCGCCCGAGCACGAAGACGAAGACCTTCTGCACGCGGAACCGCTTCGCGTCGCGCTCGTCGAAGCGGGCCAGCAGGTCGTCGGGGCCGTGGCGCTGTACCCATTCCAGGATCGCCGAGACCTGACGGTTGGCATGGAAGAAGTTGTCGCGCTGCCGCTGCCGCTCCTCGACCGAGCGCGCGAAGGCGTCTTGCGCCTTCAGCTCGAAGACGCCGAGCGTGCCGGTCTTGCGGTCGAAGACGAGGGCGTCGAGGTCGGTGCGCGCCTCGCCGCTCCGCTTCAGTTCGACCCGTCCTGCGCTCAGGACGAAGCGCTTGTCGCCGAAGAGATGGTAGAGGTCCTGCCGGAAAATCCCCTCGCGCAGATAGGCGCTATTGTGATACTCCTGCGCGTGGCGGCGACGCAGTTCGCGCGCGAGGAAGATCAGGGGCTCGCCGAGCAGCCCGCGCGCCGACCAGATCACCCGACCCTCATCGAAACGGATCAGCGGCGGCGCGGCCTGGCCCGGGAGAGCGCTGTGATACGCGGCGTTGTCGCGATCGAGGATAAAGGGCTGGAGGGCACGCCCAATCGCCACTGGGTCGGCGTCGAGCGCATCGGCCAGCGCCGCGATCATGGCCTGTTCGTCCCGGGGCGTGGGCGTGTGATCATCGTCGGGCGCGCGACGGTCGCGCTCGCGGTGCAGCCAGCCGATCAGCAGCGCCAGGATAGCGGTGTACTGGCCGAAAGTCGCGCTGCCGATCGCCGCGTCGGCCGGGTAGCTGTGCTGGCAGGCGAAGCGGGCGACGTGGGCCTGGCCGATCTGACGATAGTAGCGTTCGACGGTCGGGTCGCTCGCGACGTATTCCCCTGATTCGGGAATGGGAGCGCCTTCCTGACCGAGGAGCGTACGCATCCGGGGTCGTTCGACGCGGAGGGTAGCCAATCGAGGGGCGACCTGCCGCGCCGTGTGCGCCGACCACCAATCGAAGTCGGCCCGCTCGCGCTGCTCGGTTGAGAGGCGTCGGTTCGTCGTCCAGGCAACGAAGGTGCGGGGAGCGCGCTGCTGAAGTTGCAGGTGGCCCGACGCGCACTGTGCCAGCGCCAGGTTGGCGAGCGCTAACTGGTCACAGTCGGCGAGGGATCGCTCGGCTTGGGCGTCGAGCATTGCACGACTGGCGGGAAGGTCGCCGCCCGCGTCGTCGTGCCGTTCCAGGCAGAGCCGCAGGGCAAGATTCCAACCGGGTCGCGCGACCCACTCGGGATCGTCGGCGAGCGCCATCGTCTCCCCGGCGCGCAGCAGCGCGAGCAGCGCCCGCACGCGGCCCGTCGGCAGCGTGGCGGCGACCGTGGCGCTAATTTCTGCCAGCAACTGGCGGCAGCAGTCGAGCTGCGTCATCGGTCATCGCTCAAAAACGATCCCAGAGAACTGGTGCAGGTTCCGGTGGCCGCCGCAGGATGAATTGGCCCCGAATCCCTCCCGCCTACCTGACCACAACTGGAATACGCCCTAGTAGCGGACGTTTTCCGGGTGACATTCGGGTTGGGTAATCGCATCACATGCGCCGACTTCACTGATAGCGTCAGGTTTCGGTGCGAGCCAGTCATGCGCCCATTGGCTGACCGCGTCCATCACACCTCGGAGGGCCTGTCCCTTTTCGGTCAGTTGATAGGTCACGGTGACTGGCGTTGTCGGAACAACCGTACGGTGCACGATCCCTTCCGCCTCCAACTCCTTGAGGCGTTCCGAGAGCATCCGGTCGCTCAAACCGGGAACCGCTGCCGTGAGCGCGTAGAAGCGCTCGGCACCGTAACTGAGGGCAAGCAGGATTGCCCCCGTCCAGCGGCGGCCAATCAGTTCAATTGCGCGATGGTAGTTCGGGCAGATCGCGCCCGTCACCTCTTGCGTCTTCATGCCTCTATTCTTACACATGATAAGCCCCTTGACAAGCATAAGCGCCGTGTATAGACTTACGCATCGTAAGCCGCTTATACGCGTGGGCGTCCACGCCGGCTATGAAAAAGGGGGTTCCCGATGAGCGCAACACAGACAAAGACGAGCACCTGGGCGATTGATTCGGCGCACTCGGCGGGCGATTTCGCCATCAAACACATGATGATCTCGACGGTGCGGGGGCATTTCAAGATCACCGAGGGGCAGATCGTTATCAACGAAGAGAATCATACTGCCTCTTCCGTGACCGCGACGATTGATCCCAAGAGCCTCAACACGCGCGAGGAGAAGCGCGACGCCCATTTGCAGAGCGGCGACTTCTTCGAGGCGGACAAGTACCCGACGATCACCTTCCAGAGCACGCGCGTCCAGAAGGTCAACGACACGAATTGGAAGGTCTTCGGCGACCTGACCCTCCACGGTGTGACCAAAGAAGTCGAGATGGATGTCGAAGAGGGCGGCGAGATCAAGGACCCGTACGGCAAGCAGCGCCGGGGCTTCACCGCCGAAACGACGATCAACCGCAGCGACTGGGGCGTGACGTACAACGCAGTGCTTGAGGCGGGCGGCGTGATGGTCAGCGACAAGGTAAAGATTACGCTTGACATCTCCGCCGTTCGCCAGGACGCATAGACCGTTTCGCTAGACGAATAGGCGGTAGCCGGGTGCCGAAAGGGCATCAGGTTACCGCCGAAAACTATCCGACGACATATGTCCTTACAAAGACGGAGACAACAGAGATGACCCTTATACAAGAACGAACACACCCCAAGGATGCGGCAACGCGCCATCCGATCCACGCCTTGCTGCGACAGCGCTGGAGTCCGCGCGCCTTCACCGATCGCCTGATCGCGCCGGAAACGCTGCACCGGATGCTCGAAGCGGCGCGCTGGGCGCCCTCGGCGGGCAACGGCCAGCCGTGGGCCTTCATCGTTGCCACGCGCGACGACGCGGCGGAGTTCGCCCGGTTGCTCGGCGTGCTCAACGAGAAGAATCAGGAGTGGGCGCGCGACGCCGCCGTGCTGATGCTCGGCCTGGCCGCGATCCGTCGCCCGGACGGCAAGGAGCACCGCCTCGCCCTCTACGACCTCGGCCTGGCGGTCGAAAACCTCGTCGTCGAGGGCATGGCGAACGATGTCTACGCACACCAGATGGCGGGCTTCGATGCGGACGCGGCACGGCTGGCCTACGACATCCCCGACAGCCACGCGGTCGTTGCGGCGATTGCCCTCGGTTATCCCGCCGACCCGGCGGCCCTGCCGGACGATTTACGCGAGCGCGAGCAGTCGCCACGGGCGCGCAAGTCGCTGGCGGAACTCATTTTTCGCGGCCAATTTGGTGCGACCGCGCCCGTCGTCGCCGATTAACGCTGGTACTCTCTTGGTGGCGGCGGGCTTCAGCCTGCCGAAC
>JBBSFO010000475.1:0-4547 GCA_038238655.1 Thermomicrobiales bacterium
GCCTGCTTCTTCTGGATCGGCTCGCGCGATGAGGCGAGCGGCAAAGTCTGGGGCCATCACCATCCGCGCTTCGATATAGACGAACGCTGCCTCGCAACCGGCGTCGAGATGATGGTACGGACGACGATGCGCTACCTCGAACAGGGTGGGGTGTAAACCCTCCCCATGCCGCCCAGAGGGCACCCGGCCCCCGCTGCGGTGGGAGAGGGGTGTCTCTCCTTATGGCTTCGAGCAATGCTGATAGGGGAGTGACGGCGATCTATCCGCACGCGAGAAAGGGAGGTGAACGATGCCGATCATTGAGCCACCGGATGCGCGTTCGATGCTCGCCATCGCCGCGCACCCCGACGACATCGAGGCGTACTGCGCCGGGACGATGGTCCGCGCGATTGATGGTGGCGCGACCGCGCGGTTGCTGCTCGTCACCTCCGGCGATAAAGGCTCCGGCGATCCCACCGCCGATTCGCGCGTGGTCGCGATGCGCCGCGAGGGCGAGGCGCTGGAAGCCGCCCGGTTGCTTGGCATCGCGGAGGTCGCCTTTCTGCGCTACACGGACGGCGAAGTCGAGAACACGCAGCCGCTCCTGCGCGACATTGCCGGCGCGATCCGCCGCTGGCAGCCGGGGGTGGTTTTTACCTTCGACCCGGAGCATTCCTTGCCGCGCTACCTCAGCCACCGCGACCACCGCACCGTCGGTCGGGCAACGCTCGACGCGGTCTATCCCCTCGCCCGCGACCCGCTCGCCTTTCCGCAGCAATTGCGCGACGGCCTGACGACGCACAAGGTCGGCGCGGTCTGGCTGTTCGCCAGTGCCGTTGCGGATTCGTATGTGGATATTTCCGCCTCTTTCGCGCGCAAAGTCGCCGCCCGCCTCGCCCATGGTAGTCAGACCGCCGACCCCGCCACTCTCCCCGAACGCTTCCGCAAGCGCGATAGCGATGCTGGCGCCCCCGTCGGCCTTCCCCTCGCCGAAGCCTTCACCGTCGTCACCATCGGCCGGTGACTATTCCAGTGGGATACACTGTGTTCATTCCGTATTGGGGCAGATCGAAATCAGGAGGGACATACGATGACCAGCGAGCGACATTGGAGCAGGGAGCCGGGGCGGTGGGAACCGGCATTCACCCCGGCGGCATACGCGATGATCCCGACGAATGCGACACCGCGACCGTCACCGGACGGGCGGCTCGTCGCCTACAGCCGGGGGTACGACGGGCGGGTGGATCTGGTGGTCGTGCCGGTGGCGGGCGGGGCGCCGATGCAACTGAGCGACGATCCGGCGATGCAGGGGCCGGACCCGAGCCAGCGACAGGCATCAAGCATCGCCTGGACGCCCGATGGCCGCACCGTCGTCTTCGCCTCGCGGCAGGACGGCAAACTGTTCGCTGTGCCCGCCCGTGGCGGCAAGGCGCGGCAGATGGACGAGGGGCCGGGCAATCATCACTCGCCCAGCGTTTCACCGGACTGCACGCGCGTCGCCTATGTTGGGGAGCGCGGCGAGGAGGTGGACATCTTCATCGCCGCGCTCGACGGATCGTGGGCGCGCAAGGTGAGCCGGGGCGATGAATACGTGTTGGAACCGAAATGGTCGCCGGACGGAACGCGCCTCCTGTGGTGCCAGTGGCCGCACTACGACATGCCGTGGGACGAACTGGCAATCGTCGTCGCGGACGCGGAGGGAAACGACACGAAAGTCGTCGCGGGTGGCAAACGGGTGACGAATAACTACCCGGTCTGGTCGCCGGACGGGCAGCGGATCGCGTTCATCTCCGACCGCGACAATGACTTCGGCAACCTCTGGGTGATGAACGCCGACGGCAGCGGCGCGGAACGTATCGTCCACGAATCGAACCAGCACGCCTCGCCCGCGTGGTCGCCGGACGGGCGGCGGATCGCCTTCACGCGGAACGACGACGGCGAGGTGCAAGTCTCCATCTGGGAAAACGGCACGACGCGCCAACTGACATCATCGCCTGGCGTCCATGATACCGTCGCGTGGCTGGATGCGGACCATCTCGTCTACACCTTCAGCAGTCCGGTCTTGCCGACGGACATCTACGTCCATGCGGCGGACGGCTCTACGCGCCGACCGCTCACGCAGAGTGCGACGGGTGGCATCCTCGGCGGTGACCTCGTGATGCCCGAACACGTCCAGTGGACGAGCCGCGATGGGTTGGAAATTCACGGGCAGTTGATTACGCCGCGCGAGACCGTGCCAGGCGATCACCCACTCGTCGTCTCGATCCACGGCGGGCCCGTCGGGCAGACGCTGTACAACTGGATGCCGCAGGTGCAATACATGGCGCAGCGTGGCTGGATCGTCTTACAGCCGAACTATCGGGGCAGCAAGGGGTATGGTCGCGCCTTCATGGAGAAACTGTACGGCGACTGGGGCGGTGGCGACCTCGACGATTACATTACCGGCGCGGAAATGGCGATCGGGCAAGGGCTGGCGAATCCGCGCAAGGTCGTCGCGATGGGCGGATCGGCCGGCGGCTACAGCACGCTGATGTGCATGACCAAAGCGCCCGATTTCTTCCGTGCCGGTGTTTGCCGCTTCGGCATCGCCGACCTCGCCACCTTCACCGACAAGACATGGATCTTCGAGCGGCACTACATAGCAAAATTAATGGGCGCGCCGAGCCGCAACAGTGATTTGTACGTGGACCGTAGCGCGATTCACTTCGTCAATGACGTTAAGGAACCACTGCTGATCCTACAAGGCGAGGAGGACATCGTCTGCCACCCGAGCCAGATGAACGCGATGGTAGACGCCCTGCGCACGGCGGGCAAGGACGTGGAATACCACACCTACCCCGGCGAGGGCCACGGCTGGCGCAAAGTCTCTACATTCATTGACGACGCCCACCGCACCGACGACTTCCTCATCCGCAAGGTACTAAACCGATAAGGGAACGGAAACCGGGGAGAACCGCAGAGGCGCAGAGAACGCAGAGAGAATGCAGAGAGAACGTAATAAGAGAATGATTTCTCTCTTCCTCTTTTCCCCTCTGCGTCCTCTGCGGTTCAATCGGTTTATCAGACGTGAATGGGGGTGATGGATGACGGTGAATGTGCGGGTGGGGAGGCGGTTTCCGGACATTTCGCTGCCGGATACGCAGGAGCGGAGAGTGCAGTTGTCCGGCCTGACGAAGCCGGGGCTGCTCGATACGCAGTTGGGATTTCACGACGGCTATCCACTGATCGTCGTCATGTATCGCGGCTTTTTCTGCCCGCGCGATCAGCAGCAGTTTCGCATGCTCGTGCAGTTTCAGGCCGAACTTGCGGTGAACTACGGCAAACTTGTCGCGATCGGCGTGGATCCGCCGCGCGTCCATGCCGCGTTCCGCGCCGGGCTAGGGGCGGACTGGCCGTTTTTGTCCGATGAAGACCGCGCCGTCGTCCGGCAACTCGGTATTCTGGACGAGACGGAGGGGGAGTATGCCCTGCGCGCGCAGCCGTACACCTTCGTTCTGCGGCCCGACCTGACGATCCATGCGATCTACAATGGCTGGTACTTCGTCGGGCGACCGACGCTCGACGAATTGCGCTACGACCTGCGCGCGATCATGGAGACGCGCGCCGATTACCGCTACGAGGCGTACGCCGACCCGCTCGTCCGGCAGGTGCGCATCCCGCAGCAGGAATGGGCGGAAGGCGCGCCGCCGCTCGGCGCGAGCGGCTTGCCGACCGGGCGCGGTACGGTGCGTTGGTTCGACACAAACGGCGGCGTAGGCATGATCGGCCGCGACGATGGCGACGACCTTTTCTTCTCCTTCACCGCGATCCCCGGCTTCGGCTATCGCACGCTGCGGGCAGGTACGTCCGTCCGGTTCGAGATCGCGCGCGGCCCGGTCGGAAATGTCGCGCGCAATGTGCAGCAGGAAACGGGCGATGAATCGGACTGACCGCCTCCTTGCCATCGTCCTGGAGTTGCAGCGAGCAGGGAAGCGGCGCGCCGAGGATTTGGCGGCGACGTTCGAGACGAGCACGCGGACGATCTATCGGGACATGGAGGCGCTTTCCGAGGCGGGGGTGCCGGTGATCGCGGTGCCGGGGCAAGGGTATGCACTGATGGCGGGGTATTTCCTGCCGCCGTTGTCGTTCCGCACAGATGAGGCGACGATGCTCCTGCTTGGGAGCGACGTGATGGCGCAACAATTCGACGCCCAGTATCGCGCGGCGGCGGAAGCGGCGGCGGCGAAGATCGAGGGCGTGTTGCCGGAGCGGTTGCGGGAAGAAGTACGCGGGCTGCGCGAGCGCATCCGCTTCGTCGCGCCCGGTCGCCCGGAGGAGCAGGAGCAACTGCGCCTTCTCCGCCGCGCTATCGTGGAGCGGACGACCGTGCGTTTCCGCTACACCGCCCGCACCCCGAGCGACAGCGCGCCCCCGGCGCACCGGGAGGTGGACCCGCACGGCCTCACGCACATTGCCGGTGTCTGGCATGTCTCGGGCTATGACTACACGCGGCGCGATCAACGCACCTTCCGCCTCGACCGCATCGAAGACCTGGCCCTGCTCGACCGGATCTTCGCGCCCGCCGCGCC
>JBBSFO010000476.1:0-4504 GCA_038238655.1 Thermomicrobiales bacterium
CTTCGTCCGCCCGGCACTGTTCCGCTGGATCAATGCACTCTGCGGCCTCAGCCTCGGCTACTTCGCTCTGACCCTCATCGGGCACACCGCAACAGACTTCTTCAGCCAGGCAGGGGGCAAAGACGGTTGAACCGCCAAGACGCCAGAACTCCAAGCGGAATAGAGGGCAGAAAACCTTTCTCTTTCTTCCCTTGGCGTTCTTGGCGTCTTGGCGGTTCAATCAATCTTCCCCGCCCACCATCTTGTACAATGCGTGCGTGGGTATCGTAGGCTGATGTGGGAGGAGCGAAGAATGGCGACAGAAGCGGCGCCGGTGCGCGCGGCGGTGGCAGTCGGGCACGTAGAGGGAATCTTCATCGCCCCGGCAGCGGGCATGCCGATGATCGCGCGGGAACGGACACGCGTCGTCGCCGGGCGCGGGTTGGAAGGGGATCGCTACTTCGATGGGCGCGGCTACTACTCACAGGTGCCACCACTCACAGGTCGCCGACTGACGCTGATCGAGGCCGAAGTGCTCGAAGCAATGGAGCGCGAAACGGGCATCGCCCTCGCGCCCAACGAGTGTCGCCGTAACCTCGTCACACGCGGCATCCGCCTGGATGCGCTGATCGGCAAGCGGTTCCGCGTGGGGGCGATTGAGTGCTACGGCGAGCGATTCTGCCCGCCGTGCGGCTACATCGAGGTACTGACCGGCAAGCCCGGCCTCAATCGGGCGATGACCGACCGGGGCGGTATCCGCGCCGAACTCCTTCTCGATGGCGACATCGCCATCGGCGATGCTATTGACCTGAGCAGCATCGTTCCGTGACGACGCACTTTGCGGTCGAGCCGTCGTTCTGGTCGCTTTTTCCCGCCGCGCGGATCGGCGTCGTTGTCGTGCGCGGCGTGGACAACACGCAAGCGGTCGGTGCGTGCGCCACGCTCCTGAGAGATGCGATGGGGGAAGCCGCACGGCGCATTAGCGATGCTGACATGGCGACCCATCCCGCAGTTGCACCGTGGCGGGAGGCGTACCAGGCGTTCGGCGTCAAGCCCGCGAAGCAGCGGTCGTCCATCGAGAATCTGCTGCGCTCGGCGGTCGCAGGCGCTGTGCGGAGCATCAACCCGCTGGTGGATCTCTACAACACCGTCTCACTCCGGCATCTGCTTCCGTGCGGCGGCGAGGATGTGCAGGCCATCCAAGGTACGATCCGGCTGACGCGGGCGGCGGGCGGCGAACTCTTCGTGCCCCTCGGCAGTGTGGAACCGCAACCGCCGCAACCCGGCGAGGTGATCTACCGTGACGATGCCGGCGTCATCTGTCGCGCGTGGAACTGGCGCGAGGCGGAACGAACCAAACTGACCGAAGAAACGACCAACGCCTTCCTGTGCATCGAAACCCTGCGCCCGAGTGATGAGAACGCGTTGCCGGCAGCGTGCGCCGATCTCGCCTCGCTCGTGACGGATCATCTCGGCGGCATGTCCGCGACGCATCTCCTGACTATGCAGCAGCCGGAAATCATCGTTGTCCCATGAGGTCGGTGCGCAGGCTGACGCCGATGTTACCAACGGAAGGTCATGCATGGAGCAGCCAATTGTCAACATCACCGGGGACAAGGTTGCGCTTGGGCCGCGACGGCGCGACGTGATCCCCCTCGACCAGCAGTGGGCGAATGACTTCGCGATTGCGCGCAACCTCGGCCCGTTCAGCCCGGTGACGGTGGAGCGGCAGACGGCGCACTACGAGCAGATCGCCACGTCCGATACCTATCTTTCTTTCGTGATCTACGAGCGCGCGTCGTGGCGACCAGTCGGCTCGACGGAATTGATGCATGTTGAGTATCGGAACGGGCGCGCCGAGTTCGGCATTTTCATCGGCGAAGCGGATGCGCGTGGTAAGGGATACGGCACGGAGACGACCCGGCTGATGCTCGACTTCGCCTTCACCGCGCTCGGCCTACGCAATATCGCACTGACCGTCGCGGAATGGAACGTCGCAGGGCAGCGCGCCTACGCAAAGGCGGGGTTCCGCGAATACGGGCGACGGCGACAATGCTGGCTGATGGGCGGGCGCTGGTGGGATGAGGTGCATATGGACGCACTGGCAAGCGAGTTCGACAGCCCGGTACTCGGGCGCGTCTTCACGCCGGACGCGCCGCACTGAAAGGGTCGCGATGGGCATCCGCGCAATCATCGTGGATATCGGCGGTGTAGTCCTGCTGCGGGAAGAAACGCCCGCGCATCTCCGTTGGGAAGAACGGTTCGGCTTTGCGCGCGGCGGTTTCGCGCGGACACTCTTCCGGTCGGACCTGTCGGCGCAAGCGACGATTGGCGCCGTTTCCGCCGCACACGTCTGGGAAGAGATGGCCGCGCGGTTGTCGCTCACCCCGACGGAAGTCGGGGAACTCCGGCGCGATTTCTTCGCGGGCGAACGGCTGAACGACGCCTTCGCGACCTTCCTCTGCACACTCCGCCCGACCTATCGCACGGCGGCGTTGAGCAATGCGTGGTCCGGCACGCGGGAAGCGATGCGCGTCCACTATGCTCTGGATCGGCTAGTGGACCTGATGCTTTTCTCCGATGAAGAGGGCATCGCGAAACCCGATCCGCAGATCTACCGCCTCGCCGCGAACCGGCTCGGTGTGCGGCCTGAGGACGCGCTCTTTGTGGACGATGTACCTGGCAATGTCGCGGGTGCGAAGGCTATCGGCATGGCGGCCGTCCACTTCCGTGACACCGCACAAGCGATCGCGGAGATTGAGCGCCACCTTGTCGCGAAATGACAAACCGGGGAGAACCGCAAAGGCGCGAAGAGCGCAAAGGACGCAAAGAAATACGGGAAGATAAGAGAGGATGTGGGGTCACCCATTCCTCGACATCTGGTCTTCGAACTTTGATACCCTTCCTACTAACTTTTCTCCCCTATGCGCTCTTTGCGCCTTTACGGTTCATTCGGTTTCGATTCGACGGTCGCGCGACCGTTGTGTAGAGGAGAAATGAGAATGCCGATGAGTGATCCGGTGATCTGTTCGATCCAGGTGGGTACGCCGACGCACTATGGCACCGAGGGCGCGGCGAACGAGATGGATCGCGCGTGGGTGACGAGTTTCGCCAAGCAGCCGGTCGTCGGGCCGTGCTGGCTGGGACGGGAAAACCTCGTCGGTAATCAGCAGGCCGATACGAAGAACCACGGCGGTCCAGACAAAGCGGCGCTCTGCTACGGCGCGGGCCATTACCCCGACTGGCGGGCCGAGCTCAATCGCCCCGATTTCCCGTACGGCGGCTTCGGAGAGAATTTCACGATTGTCGGTTTGTCCGAGCAGACCGTCTGCATCGGCGACACCGCTGCGATCGGCGCGGCGCGCGTGCAAGTCTCGCAGCCCCGCGGGCCGTGCTGGAAGATTGCGCGCCGCTGGCGGATCGAGGACCTGACAGCGCGCGTCCTGGCGACGGGCCGGTCGGGATGGTATCTCCGCGTCCTCACTGAAGGGGATGTCGAGGCGGGAATGCCGGTCGTCCTGCTCGACCGCCCCTACCCCGAATGGACGATTGCCCGCGTCAACGAGGTCCTATACCATCCCGGCCACCCCGATACCGCCGCTCTCGCCGCCTGCTCACTGCTCAATGCGGGGCTGCGCGCTCGGCTCGCAAAGCGCGCTGCCACCGCCGCATAACAGAAACGGGAGCGGCATCACTGCCGCTCCCGAGGGAAGCCGTCCATTGATTGCCAACGCTGCGGAGAAAGGAACGGCGCGGCGATGGACGGATAGTCGAAAGAAAAAAGGGTTCAACCATTGGGAACAGCATAGCGGGCGTCGCTGAACCCGATCTGAGCAGCGGCTGAAATCATGCTGAACCGATTCCTGAGAAATAACGCACATTCGAGAGGCAAAGCCGCTCGTCCGCTACCGTTCCACATGCAACGTCGGGATAACCGGGGGCATTAGGGTTTCGCGGTGGGTGTCGGTGTCGTCGGCACACTGTAGACAAGGTCGGGCCAGCGTTCCTGCATGTCGCGAACGTTGTCGCGGGTAATGAGGCGACCGGGTACGGCGTTGACATGGATGTCCACGCCGTTGATCCGCACGACGAGATCAGATGTTGGCTGCTTCTTGCGGGCAAGCGCGGCGATATTGCCGACTGCGGCGACGCCGAGGTCCTGCGGGCGAGCGTCCACGTCGGCGGCGAGTGTGCCGTCGAGCACCGCGCGGATGGCCTCCTTCGAGCCGCCGTGGCCGATGATCGCCACGGCGGTAAGGCCCGCGCGTCCGAGCGCCCTAATCGCCGCGAGGGCAAGGGCATCATCGCCGGCGATAATCGTCCGTACGCCCTGATCGCGCACCGCTGGCGTGATAATTACGGCGATGTCAACGGGATTCGCGACCGTCATTGCCTGCACGGTAACGGATGTTTTTGCCAACTCTTCTTGTACGCCAGCGGTGAAATCCGCACCGGGCGCGTCGCTCGCGGTGAGGATCAGCACCAGGCCTTTGGCGACGGAATTGTCGGTCACGTACTTCGCGGC
>JBBSFO010000477.1:0-4494 GCA_038238655.1 Thermomicrobiales bacterium
ATCGGGGCGATGGCGGGCGCCGACCACACGAGCCGCTACAACGTCATCATCGGCTCCGAGATTCTCGGCGTCACGCATTGTGATGGACGTTCTTGGACCGTTCTTGAGCGCGGCGTGACCAACACACCCATCGTCACGCACCCGCTGGGTGCGGGCATCTTTAATCGCGTCGAGGCCGATTACCTCCAGCATCTCGCCGCGCCTGCTGCGCCATCCTTCGCCGTCTCCGTGAGCGGGCGTGGTGGGCGCGATGTCGCGAGCAAGCTCTACCTGTCGAAGAATTTCACCTAAACCAGCAGAGGAAGGTGCCCATTGGCCGCGAATTCTAACCCGATTTTTAAGTCGAATTACCGAGTCGGCTCGGTCGAGGTCGCAACCGCGAACACGTCGCGCGATACGGGCACGGGCGTCTGGAGCGGCGCGATCCTCACGGGCGGCGATAACGGGACCATCATTGAGCGCGTTGTCGTCAAGGCGCTCAACGCTACGACAGCGGGAATGATCCGTCTCGCCCTCAACCAAGCCGGCAGCAATGCGTACCTGGTCGCGGAGATTCCCGTCGGCGCGGCCACGCCGAGCGCGACGGTGCAATCGTTCGAGGTGGAGCTCGTCCGCACCGACGGCCTCCCCTGGCTCACGCTCAGCAAAGGGGACTATGTGATGGCGGCGACCGCGAACGCCGAAGCGATACGCATTTTTCTCCTGGGCGGGGATCTCTGATTATGGCGAACACAGTCTCCGGCAACGCGACGAGCACACTGCAACTGACGGTCGATTCCTGGGGGCGCATCGACGGCGCGAATGCCGCGATCGACTACTCGATCTGGGCCGTGCATTACCTGGGGAGCGCCCCGAGCTAGACACACGGGCTATCCCGAAAATCACGATGAATAGCCCTGTTCATAGCCCTGTTCATAGCCCTGGATAGCCCTTGAATAGCCCCTGAATAGCCCCTGAATAGCCCGCTATCTTTGTTTCTTCGCGTGTCAATCGACGGACACGCCCCTTCGGTATCCCAAGGAGTCCACCGTGCCCACAAGTACCCTTGTTCCCGCGACGCCGACCCAGCTCAACGCGCGGATCATCTCGCCTGTCCACGTCGAGTTGACGTGGACGCTCGTTGCCGATGCGCTGACCGTCTCGATCCAACGAAGCGCCGACGGCATCACCTGGGCGACGGACTTCCAGGTGAGCGGGAACTGCGCGTTTGCCAGCGTGCCCTACTGCACGCCCGCGACGACCTACCAATTCCGCGTGCTTGCGTCGAATGCGATCGGCGACTCGCCGCTGAGTAACGTCGTCAGCGTGACAATGCCCGCGCTCATTCTCCCACCGTTGCCGTTCGTCCTACCACCACCTCCGCCGCCGCCCCTGCCGCTGGGTGTCCCTGGTATCTTCTGGGGCGCGTTGCAGCCCGCGCCGTGGTCGGTCGCGCAACAGACCGCTTTTGACACGCTGTGCGGCAAGGCGGCCTCCCTGGTGCAGATTCCGCAATCGCTCATCCACGGCGGCGTCACGCGGACCTTCCCGACCGCGACGTTTGAGGCAATCCGCCTGCGGGGCTGCGTGCCGATGCTGACGTTGTTCCTGTACGACGACCAGGGATCGGGCACGATTCAGCCGTTGTTCACGTCCGCGCTGATCGCATCGGGCAAATACGACGCGCAGATCACGAGCCTCGCGCAAGGAGCGCAGGCGTGGGGGCATCCGTTCTTTCTGAACGTGAACCCCGAGATGAACGGCCCGTGGCACCTCTACTGCGACGAGATTAACGGCAACAAGCCGGGCGACTTCGCCCTGATGATGACGCACGTTCGCAAGGTGTTCGCCCCGATCTGTCCGAACGCATCGTGGGTCTTCTGCCCGAACACGCAGGACAGCCCGCCGCGTCTGCCGATTGCCAACTATTACGCGGGGGATAGCGTCTACGAGTGGCGCGGCTTCGACGGGTACAATCCGTTTCCGCTCTGGTGGCAGTCCTTCGCGCAGGTGGTCGACGTGACGTATCGGGCGCTCAACGCCCTGGGCGCACCGAAGCCGATCTTTCTCTGCGAGCACGCCTGCCCCGAATCGGGCGACGGCGGAGCACAGAAAGCGGCGTGGATCACCGATGCCTACCTCAAGCAGCTCATCACGACCTACTCCCTGATTCGCGGAGTGTGCTGGTATCAGCTCATCGAAGCGACCGACTGGCGGATCAACTCGACCACGCCTGCACTCACGGCGTTCCAGGCAGCCGTCGCGGACAAGCATTTCGCGCTGCCGACGTTTCAGACGTTGCCAAGCGGACCGATTGCCCCGCCGACAACGTGAGGAAATCTTATGAACGCGCATTCGACACGTCTCACCGTCGCCATTCTCTACTGCATTCTCGGACTGGCGCTCCTGGTTCCTATCGTCGTCCTCGCATTCGCCGTGATTGCCCTTCATTAATTTGACGATTCAAAGGATTCCGATGCTGTCACCCCAATTCTTGACCCTGGCGTGGACACTCATCGCGCTCGGCGGCCTCGTGCCGACGCTGCTCACGGTACGCGAGTGCCTGCGCGACAACCGTCAGACAATCGCGACCCAGGATCCACGTGACCGCGTGATTCGGATTCTCGCCCTGCGCGCTGCCGTCGCGTGGACGGTGATGCTCAGCACGTTTGTCCTGATCGGGCTCCTTTCGGCCACGGTCATCCCCGCAGGATTCGTCGCCACGGCGCGCGTCGTCGGCCTCTTCTTGCTCGAGATTGTTGTGGTGTTGGTGACCTTCCGCTATCGGCGGGAGCGCACACACGGGCGCGCATGACACCCCAGGATGCGCAGGTCATCACCCAGGCGCTCGTGATCGTCGCGATTATCGTGACCTTCGCCGTGCAACAGGTGACGTTGGCACAGGCACATCGAGACGCCGAGAATCGCGACGCCGAGGCGACGGCAGAGCGTCAGCGCATCGCCGTGGAAGCACAAGCCGCGATTCTGGTCGCCGCTGCCACGGTCGAAGAGAAGGCGACCGCGCGAGCCGCCGAACTCGCCCACACGATGCGCCTGGAGGCGCAAATCCTGGCATTGCAGACCGAGCGGGGCCAAGTGGCTGTTGTCAACACAGCGGCGGCCCAACATCGCGAGACGTTGGTCTCGCTGGAGCAAACCCACGCCTCGGCAAAAGAAGCGGCAACGGTGGCAAAGGCGGCCTACACCGAGGCGAATAGCGTCAACAACAAGATTGTCACGACCAACGAGGCCATCGTCGGCTTGCAGGGGCAGATCAAGGAGGTTATCTCAGGCCTCCCCGCTGCACTGAGCGATGCAACGACCGCGGCTGTGCCACAAATGGGGTCGGCGGCAAACCCTATGGAAATGCGCATTGTCAACACAATCGGCGATCCCGCCAACGTCCACGACGTGGGAAAGGAGACAAATTGTTAACAATTCTCATCATCATCGTCGTCTGCGTGCTACTTTTCGGCGGCCTCGGCTACAGCCGGCAAGCCGACTGGGGCTACGCAGGCTACTCGCCGTTACTTTTGATCCTGTTGCTGGTCGTCGTACTGTACGTGCTCGGCGTGATTCGGTGAGACCAGGCGAGCACAAAGTCCTGATCGCTCTTGCCGTCGCCGCCATCCTCGCCCTGACACGCGTCCTCTGTTTCGCCATTCATCCCCCATAATCCACCGTATACCAGTACGACAGTACGGGTTAGCACTCGGTCCCCCGCGATAGGAGCACGGTTCAATGACCTTGAGATGACCTGGAAATGACCTGGAAATGAGATTGAAGTACACGTAACCCGTTCATGACGAGACCTTGTGAGGATGTATGAGCGACCTACCCACCGAAATACTCGGCCTGCCCCTCGGAGCGCTCATCATTGGTGCAGTCGAGGCGTTGAAGCGCGCGGGACTCCCTGACCAGTACGCGGGCATCGCGGCCATCGTGCTGGGCACCGCAATCGGCGGCGGCTACCTGATCGCCGTGAGCAACAAGCCGATTGCGGTGGCGCTCGCCGAGGGCGTGGCGCTCGGACTGGCAACCGTGGCGAGCCAGTATTCCACGGTACGCCCCCTCGTGAAGTCGCTCGCTGCACCGTCGCCCGTCGTGCTGAACGAGCCAGCGCTGCCGAAGACGGCGGGCTAGAGACTTTGGCAGCGCTGGCCAACAATCGCGCTGGCCGGTGCTGTGGCAGGGGGAGCTAGTCGGCTGTCGCGCAACGGCGGATCAACTCGTCGAGGTAGGCGCTGCGGGTCTGCTTCGCACGCGCTGCCGCTCGACGGCCTACGGCGACGTGTTCCGCGCGTTCTTCACGACGACCCGAGACTGGGCGGTGAAGCACGTCAACCAGCAACAGATCACGGGCAAGCCGCCGAGTTTATTGATACGCATACAAGGATTGTTTCATCGATGAACACGCTCCCGATCGGCCTCGGACTGTATCCGTCT
The DNA here is from genome assembly GCA_038238655.1 of Thermomicrobiales bacterium. Taxonomy (GTDB): domain Bacteria; phylum Chloroflexota; class Chloroflexia; order Thermomicrobiales; family JALYUS01; genus JALYUS01. The sequence goes on from JBBSFO010000477.1 coordinate 4,426, forward strand.
GCTTCCGTGCACCAGCTCGTCGCGCGTCTCGGCCCGCCCGTGAACGGCACTCCCGTGATGCTAGTTATG
>JBBSFO010000478.1:0-4490 GCA_038238655.1 Thermomicrobiales bacterium
AGCCATGTGCATGTCATCCCCGAAGACGAAGCGGGCGGCTACACGCTCTGGATTGATGAGTTGAATTTCGGTGAATACGGTGAAACCCTGCCCGCCGCGCGCGATGCGCTCCTTCTGACTGTCCGCAGGTACGTGCGCGATTATCTCGAACGATATACCTTTTACCGCCATTTCCGCGACAAGGCGGCGCAGTATCCCTATGTTTTGCGTCTCAGTCTCGCCGAGGACGATGCGGATTTGAAACACCTGCTTTTCGCGCCGATGGCCCTACCTTCCGTAGCGCAGCGCTGATGCCGCGCCCGAAATGGCGGCAAGTGCGCCAGTTCTGCGAAGCGCAAGGATACGAGCGGGGCGACGGCGACCACTCGCGGTTTATCAAACTGCTGCCGGATGGATCATCCTCCGGAACGATGATTTCTCACGGCAAAGAGGGTACGGACGTACCGGCCAACTTGTGGAAACTCGTCTGGCAGAAGCAACTGCGCCTCGCCAGCGAGGACAAGTTCTGGCGTGGCATGGATGGCGTATCCGTCCGGTATGACATCCCGCCCGTACGCAAACCGGAGATGCCGCTTCGCCCCTACCAGGAACGATTTCTGCGCGAAACGCTGCACTATTCGGACGAAGCAAATAAACCTAGCCACGACCTATCCGGCATCTATGTGCAGTCAGACTGGCGAATGGTCGGATCCCGTTCTCTGGTCTGTCGGTTGTGCTCGCAAAATGCGGTGCCATTGGTGTCAGGGGGCAAACAGCTTCCAGTGTCCCTCGGAGATGACTTCGACCGTGTCCTCAACGACTTGTATGGCCGTCTGATCGTCAATCGCGTACCCCGGCACCGGCATGGCGGCGGCCCATCGTTCCGCGTCGGCCAGGGAATTCTCCGGCATCGAGGGGTGGTCCAGGTGCGGGAACATCGCGAAATCAACCAGTCCCAGCGTGCTGTCGCCACCGGTGGGCGGACGCCAGCGGATAAACTCCTCCCCGACAGCGGGGGCCATCACCATGCTCCCGGCACTCAGTCCCACGTAGACCGCCGCGCGCCGCAGTGACGGCAAGAGGGCCGCCAGTCCGGATTGTCGCATCCAGTAGCACAGATACAGGGGATCGCCGCCTCCCACCAGCAGCGCATCAATCTCCTGAACCAGAGGGAGCCAATAGTTTTCCGGGATGCTGGGCAGCGCGGTGAGCTCCAGCAACCCCAACGACTTCCATCCCGCGTCGCAGAAGGGATCGCCGATCTCGCCGCGGATCACCCGGGAGGACAAGGACGCACCATTGGGATTGGCATAGATCGCGGTGGGGATGTAGAGGGCGCTGGACTCGGCAATCGGTTTGCCCAGAAGGTTGACCAGCGCGTCGTGGATGCTCGGGTTGCTGATGCCAGCGGACGTGAGAAGAAACTTCATGCTGCCTCCCCTTGGTCTCGGCGCGCGGCGCCGATCTCTGAACGTGGATCCGCCCCACTATCCGAGAACCGCATGCCGAATCGGCAACGTTGTCTCCTCCGGAGTCAGGCACCGCGACGAGTGTAGCGAACATGCGTTCTTGTGTCCAGCCATCTCGTCCGTACAATCCGGGTGCGTGGCTACAAGAAGAGCGATGCTTGCCGCAGTGATGCCTAGCCCGGTTGCCGTGGCGCATAGTCCGGCCGCCGGATGACCTTCAACTACTCGGTATCATCCAGTTCCCACAACGCCAACTGCTGCGAGCGGGATGGCGTCTCGTACACCTGCAGGTCCTCCACTGCCCGCAGGTGCTTCTTGTCCGGTTGGTAGCGCACGCGATAGCGCGCCAGCGGTTCCGCCACGCCGACAGGCTCTCCCCAGGTTTTGGTGCGCCGTCCCTAGCGGGAACGCCGTACCAGTCGCAACCGGCGCAGGACGGTGTACCAGTTGATGTCCAAGCCCCAACCGAACGCTCTCGGTGTGAAGATCCGCGGATCGTCGGGGTTCCAGACCCGCGATTTGATACGCGCGAGCGTGGGGCGACGCCAGTCGTAGGGGAGACCAAGGAAGCGACCTTGCTTGTGTTCATCCATCGGGCAATCCTCCGCCAGCAATGATACACCCTTTGCCATGCGACGTGGCACGCATGACCTGCTCGCACACGGGCCTCACCAAACCGTGGGGAGACCCCACCGACAGCAAATATGTGTCGGATAGGTCGCGGCTAGGTCTGAAGCAAATGCCGCCACGACGCCGGAAGAAGCGCAGCGGTTACTTGACGCCCATTTCGCGCGTTCTCTCCTGGATGAATAGCCGCGAAGGCGGTCAAGGCGGGAAACAGGTATCAGCGAAAACGTCGCTCCTGACCGGGAGTGACCATCTCCGCATCCCATGCCAGCACGTCGCGATAATCCTCTTTCGCTTGCTCGGTGAAGTATTGCAGGCGTTCGAGGCGACCGTCGCTGAGGTGGATGACCGCCATGCGGACGCGCGTGTCTTCCGGTTCGTCCGACCCAACCCCGTAGGTGGAAAGGATCGCCAGCGCCTCCGCGCGCTCTGTGGCGGAGAAGGAATGCGCGACCGCCGCGACAACCGCCGCCTCGATCCGCCCGCCCTTCCCGACCACATTGCGCGCGGCATCGTCGCGGAGCGCGCGTCGCATCAGGAAAAAGAGGAGAACGAGCATCACCGGGATCGGCACGACGACCAGCGCGCCAAGCGGGTAGATCAGCCACGAACCGCCATCTATATGCGCGACAATCGCGATGATGAACGAGGCGACGAGGCAAACGCCAAGGCTTGCAAGAAATGCAGTCGTGAGACGGCGCATTAGCGTGCCGCCCCCGTCGTTGATTGCGCGATGACCATGCGGCATCCCCTTTCACTGCACAGTATACTGCCCACGTCGGATGCCGCCATCGTCGCGAAGGGAAGAAGCATGCGCGTGTACATCTCCGTGGATGTCGAAGGGGTTGCGGGCGTCGTGGACTGGGATCAGGTGCGCGGGGAGAGCACAGCGTACCACGCGATGTGCCGCCTAACGACGCTCGAAACGAACGAGGCGATTGAGGGGGCAGTGGCGGCGGGCGCGACGGAGATCGTCGTCAACGACAGCCACGGGCCGATGCGCAACCTCCTGCCCGAACTGCTGCATCCCGCCGCCGAACTGATCCAGGGGCGGCACAAACCAATGTTCATGGTCGAGGGGCTGGACGGATCGTGCGACGCGCTCTTCCTCGTCGGCTACCACGGTCGGGCCGGGAGCGCGCGGGGCGTCCTCAACCACACCTTCAGCCCGTACGAGACGCGGATGAACGGCATCATCTGCTCCGAGGCGACGCTGAATGCGGCGGTCGCCGGGCAGTATGGCGTGCCCATCGCGCTCGTCACGGGCGACGACGCGACCGCCGCCGAAGCGATTGCCGACTTCGGGCCGACGATCGTCACCGTCGTGACGAAGCAGGGGATCAACCGCGTTGCCGCACGGATGGTTCACCCGACCGTCGCGCGCGAGCGCATCCGGCAGGGTGCGGAGGAAGCGATGCGCCGCCTGCCCACCCTCAAACCCTACACAATGACGACGCCCGTGACAATGGAGACGCAGTGGAACAGCTCGCTGCACGCCGACATGGTAGAGATGCTGCCGACCGTCGAGCGCGTCGGCGACCGTGCGATCCGCTGGGTCTCGCCCGATGTCGTCACCGCCTACCGCACCTACATCGCCGCCTATCTGATCGCCCGTAATGCGGAGCGGTGAGGCGTGATGCGCATTCGGGAAGCGACGCAGGCGGACGCAGCGGCAATCGCGCGGCTGCATCTCGATAACTGGCGCATCGCGTATCGGGGCATCGTGCCGGACAACCTGCTGGACGCGATCACCGTGGAATCTCGACAGCAGCATTGGGACGGCGTGCTTGCCGAGCCCGACGGCGCGGAGTTCGTGTATGTCGCGGAGGACGCGGGCGGGTGGCTCATCGGCATCGCGTCGGGCGGGCCGGAGTTGGGCGGCAATCCGCCTTACCGGGGCGAGTTGTACGTCCTCCATGTGCGGCCAGACGCACAGGGGAAAGGCGTCGGGCGGGCGCTGATGCGCGCGGTCGCGGAACGGCTGGCGGCGGATGGCGTCACCACCCTGCTCGTCTGGATGCTGCGTGAGAACCACCCCGCCCGCTGCTTCTATGCCGCATTAGGCGGGCAATTCATCCGCGAGCAGCCTGCGCTGTTCGAGGGTATGCTACTGATGGACACGGGCTACGGCTGGCTCGACACGATTCCGCTGCGGCGATGAAACAGACAGATAACGCATGGGGATAAAATGCTTGCATTTTAGAGTGGGCGTGTTAGTATTGACGCATGGGATGGGAGATTGAGGCCACAGACGAGTTCACGAAGTGGTACGACAGCCTGAGCGAAGCCGACGATGATGCGGTTTCGGCGGCGATGGAATATCTCAGCGAAGGTGGCCCCGGCCTCGGACGCCCATTCGTGGATACGATTGACCACTCGCGGATCGCGAACATGAAAGAATTGCGACCGAAACGC
>JBBSFO010000479.1:0-4466 GCA_038238655.1 Thermomicrobiales bacterium
CAGTGCCAAAAACCCTCGAGCCTGTTGAAAATCGCCCTCGCCGTTCGTGCGACGCACGCGGTGCGGCGATGGCATGCACGGGTGATCGGTCGGAAACGACCGATGGCGCGTGTGTTAGGACCGCGCGACGCTGATATGCGGCAGTAAACCGGCGATCCCGGTGGCACCATCTGGCCAGGGGCGGCGTCCCCACCCTTTCGCGCTCAGCAGGCGCTTCAGGTTCTGTCCCGCCGCGATGAACAGTCCCTCCATATTGACCTTCGGTAACCCGCGTAACCGGAACCGGCGCATCCCGTGCCACTGCTTCGCTTCCCCGAAGAGCGGCTCAATCCAGACCTTCCGCTTGCGCATCGCCTTCTTGTACGCCTCGGTCTCATGATACCCCTGCACCCGTTCCAGATATTCGGCGTGAAATGAGCGATGGACTTGCCGCCCGTGATCGCTCGGCGTGCAGGCGGCTTTCATCGGGCAGGCGTTGCACTCCGCCGCCTCCGCCCGATACTCGACCTTCTCCGCCTTGATCTCTCGCCGGAACGGGCGTAGCAGCGCCCCTTGCGGGCAGACATACATATCGCCCTCGGCGTCGTAGGCGAACTGTGCCGGGCCGTAGAAAGGGCGTTGGTGCTCCCAATCGGGCAGCGGCACGTAGGCGCGGATGTCTTCTTCCCCCTCCAACGCCCGGATGTTGTCGATTGTCCCGTAGGTCGTGTCCGCGATCACCCGTTTCGGGCGCACCCGCCAGCGAAACATCACCCGCCGCAGTTGGTCGAGCATCGGCGTGTTCTCCATGACATCGGCCGGTGTCACCAGCGCGTGCAGGATGATCCGCGCCTTGCCGCCGTCCACGACGCAGTGATCGTGATACCCCAAACATGCCCGCTCGCCGCGCGGCCGCATCAACGCCGCATCAGGATCCGTGCTGCTTACCCGCTGATCGCTCTTGCGCTCGTAGTACGAGGTCGGCGGTCGATCAGGGTCGAGACGGCATTCCTCCAATAGCTCCCAGCGCGCCGTTTCCTCGGGTATTTCCGCCTCGGTCACTGCGAGCGCGGCGAGATGGTCGTCCACGACCAGACGCAGGACCGGCTTGAGGGACTCCATCGACGCATTGGCGTGCACTTTGGTCGCGTCGAAGATCAGCTCTTCCCCCCAGACCAGACCCGCCCGGGCACACTGCTCGACGATCACCTCGAAGAACCGGCGGAAGACCGGCAGCCCCAAGCGGGCACGAATCTTACTCAGCGAGGAATGATCGGGCAGCGGCTCGTCGAGGTTGTAGCCGGCATACCATCGAATGGCGAGATTGTACCCGGCCTGCTCCATCAGCTTGCGCTCCGAGCGGATTCCCTCGAAGAACATCGCTAGTTGGAGGCGGAAGAAGACCCCGGGATCGATGGAGGGTCGTCCGCCGCTCGCGTAGCAGTCGGCGGCGAGATCGCGCACGAAGGCGAGATCGAGGATGCGGTGGAGGTGGCGATAGAAATGATCCTTCGGCACGTACGACTCGATGGCGATCAGGACGGGACGATTGAGGTCACGGGTTTTGGGCGGGCCGAGCATGGCACATCTCCCTTCTGCGTGGATTGCAGGAGAATGCTACCGCTCACGCTGGGCGATTTTCAACACGCTCCCTCCTTTTCGGGACGGTGCCCCGTTGTGCCTTCGTTGTGCCTGCATCATGACAGGAGCAAAGGCCGCCACCCGAAGGCGGCGGCGATGCCGGTGCGCGGGCGGATGGGGTGCGACCGGCCGATCGCACCCCATCGCGCCGACGCGCTCCCTCAGCCGTCGCCGAGGCGGCGGATGAACGCTGCTTCCCCGCCCCCGCCCGTCCGTGGGGGCGCGCTCGGTGCACTCGCAGCGGGCGGTGCGGCGGCGGGTGCCGTGACCGGGGTGGAGAGCGCCGCGCCCTTGGGCAGGATGAAGGTGACCATCAGCGTGGTCTTCGCTTGGGCGGCATTGACGGCTTGCCCGACCACCCCGGGCTGCTCGACGAAGCTCTCCCCGACCCCGTACACGTTCGCGGTCCCCTCCACGCGGAAGGCGATCGCGCCCTCGAGCACCGTGGTGAACACCTGGCCGGGGTGGATGTGCGGCAGTGTCTGCGCGCCGGGGCCGAAGTCGAAGACGGTGTGGGCCACCTCGTAGGCGCCGCTCGGGATCGTCACATCGGTGCGGAAGAGGTAGAGCGTGGTCGGGGGGGGCGGCGCCGGGGAGGGCCCGCCGGGCTGCGGCGTCGAGGGGGCGGCGCCCTTCGGGGCCACGATGCTGATCATCATGCGGGTGCGCCCCGTGCTGGCGTTCCGGGCGAAGCCCACCAGGTTGGGCGGCTCAGGGAAGGTCTCGCCGACCCTGTAGGTCGTCTCGATGCCGTCGTGGCTGAAGGTGAGCGCGCCCTCCAGCACCGTGGCGATGACGAGGCCGGGATGGGTGTGGAGCGGGGTCTGCGCGCCCGGCGCGAAGTCGAGGACGAACTTGATCATCTCCGCCGGGCCGGAGACGGGGAGGCCGTCAGTGCGGAATTGGTGGCGGACGGTGTTGCCGGGCGGGTCGTCGGCGGCGACGGCGGGGGCCATGCCGAAGGTGAGGAGCAAGGCGACGATGACGAACGCGATACGGTGTCTCATGCATTTCCTCCTGGGTGATTCACTGCGCGGTTGTCGCCGGTAACCGATCTCGGCGTCATGCGTGGCCAAGCGCGGGTCGGCTGCCATAAGGCACCCCTCCTTGATTCCCTACCAGACGTTGCCATGCCCGCAGCGCACCGCGCGCCGGGGGTGCCGCTGCCGCGATCCGCTCTCCTCCTTTCTGTCGATGGCGGAACTGCGGAGTCCGGGATCCCGCCGCATCAGGGGTCGTGCAGCGTGGTCCCAGCGTAGCGGGGAGGCGCGTACCGCCATCCTGCGAAGGCGCTATCCGGAGAACCGAGGTCGTACTCGGTAGGAGAGGGAGGAGTAACCGAGGGCCTGCAGTCGGGCGAGATTGTGACGGAAGGGGGCAACGGTACCCTATCAGTTGCCTGCCGACGAGGCCATCATCTGCTCGTAGTGCTCGATCGCAACGCCGCGCAAATGCACGGGCTGTGCCGGTAGCGAGACCCTGAAGGGCATGACATCGTTCATCGCGGCCATCGCCTCGAAGTGCTCCTGTCCCATCCCGTTCCCGGCGAGGGTATACACTGCCGCGAACGCCTCGATGTGATAGACGATGGCGTCGTCCGCCGCAGCCATCTGCTCGCAGTGTTCCTGCGCCTTGCCGGTGCAGGGCGCATCGGCGCTGGCGGTGGCGACGGAGGCGAGGGAGAGGAGACCGGCGAGGAGGGTGACGAGGGCGAGTTTGCTGCTGCGTGTCATCGGGGTGCTCCCTTTCTGTCTGCCGGTGCATGGCCTTCATGCACCATGGACACAGCATAGGGAGCGGCGGGCCCGCCATCTTCGACTGAATGAGGTATTCGCGACGCGGCGGCGCGGCGATCCCGCTCATCAATTATGCCTAGCGGCGCCGCGTGAGACGGATGGGGCGTCAGGCGAGACCGTGCCGGCGGGCGAAGGCGGCGGCGGCGGTGCGGTTGGCGGTGTCGGTCTTCGTCAGGATGTTGCGCACATGGGCGCGCACGGTGTGTTCCGAGAGGAAAAGGGCGTCGGCGATCTCCCGGTTCGTCTTCCCGACAGCGAGCAGCCGCAGCACCTCGACCTCGCGCGCGGAGAGCCCGGCGGGATGGGCGGGGGCGGGTTCGTTCGCGGCGTCGAGGCGCGTCCCCAGGGCGTCGGCGAGGGCGAGGGCGGGCTTCGCGCCGAGCGGTTCGCAGATAGCGAGGATCTCATCGAGCGTCGCGCGGGCCGCGTCGCTTTCGCCCCGGATGACCCGCACCTCCGTCATCGCCAGCAGCGTCAACGCCCGCTCGTACGGTGCCTGACACGCATCCGCGAGGGAGAGCGATGCGCCGAGATGCGTCTCCGCGTTATCGAAGCGGCCAGCCTCGGTGTCCAGTTGCCCCAGCAGCCGGTGGGCGGCGATCAGCGCTAGGGGCTGGCGCGGCTCGGTCGCGTGGGCGAGGGCGCGCTCGGCATGTTCGTGTGCCTTTGCTGCGTCGCCCGCGGTTCGGTGATACTGCGCCCACAGCGCCTGTCCCTCGGATTGGCCGACGACCGCGCCCGCCCACGCCAGCCAGCGGTCGTGCGTATCGAGCCATTCTTTCGCGGCGGGGAGATCGCCCGCATCGAGCGCGGTGCCGACGCGTACGCGCTGCATCGCCATCGCGGAGATGAACCAGGCTTTCCCGGGTTCCGTGCGCGCGCCCCGTGGCAGGAAGGCCGCGATGTACCGCTGCACCGCCGCGCTGTCACCCTGATGCCGCGCGATGGGGGAGAGAAACCGCCCCGGCGCGAGGTATCTCATGCCGATGTCGGCGCTGACGACGGGCCGGAGACGTTCCTCGACGTCGCGCCATTCCCCACGCGCGATCC
>JBBSFO010000480.1:0-4456 GCA_038238655.1 Thermomicrobiales bacterium
CGGCCAGATAAATGATGTCCGCGTCGTGCTCCGTAATGAGACGGTTCAGGTGTACATAGATGAAACTGAGGCCGGGCGAGGTGCCCCAATGGCCGAGCAGGCGCGGCTTGATCTGCTCCACCGCAAGCGGTCCGCGCAGGAGCGGGTTTTCCTGCAGGTAGATCTGCCCGATCGTCAGGTAGTTCGCGGCGTTCCAGTAGCGCTGCATCCGGTCGAGCAGATCGGGCGAGAGCGGCCCTTTCACCGCCGTCTTGTGCCGCTGCGGGGCCGGGTGGTCACGCTTCACGGCACTGGAGATGGCGGCGTCAAATTTAAAGTCCGTGGGGTGCATGGATTCCTCCCTATGCAAGTAGATCGCGGGTATGTCGGGCGATCATCAGGTCCTCGTCGGTGGGTATCACGCGGACAGTGACGAGGCTGTCATCATCGGAGATGATCGGTACGTGCGCCGCGTTGCGCGCTGGATCGAGCCGGATGCCGAGGAATTCCAGCCCGGCACAGATCCGCTCGCGGATGGGGGCGGCATGCTCCCCGATCCCGCCCGTGAACACGAGCGTGTCTACTCCGCCGAGCGCGGCGGCGAGCGCGCCGAGCCACTTCTTTGCCTGGTAGCAGAACAGGTCAGCCGCTTCGGCGGCGCGCGGATCGGACGCTTCTTTCTCCAGCAAGTCACGCATGTCTCCACTCGTCCCCGAGACGCCGCGCATCCCGGCTTCATTGTTGAGGAGCGTGCTCGCGTCGTCGGACGTCATGCCGCGCGCCCGGAGGAGATACAGAACAACGCTCGGATCGAGGTCACCGGCGCGCGTCCCCATCACGAGGCCGCCCGTCGGCGTGAAACCCATCGTCGTCTCCACTCCGATGCCGCCTTGCACGGCTGCCATGCTCGCCCCGCTGCCGAGATGGGCGACGATCACGCGGCCCTCGGCGACAGCGCGATCCTCCGCACGGAGCACCTGCATGATGTACTCATAGGAGAGGCCGTGAAAGCCGTAGCGGATCACCCCGGCATCCGCGTAGTCGCGCGGCAACGCGTACCGCCGCGCGACCGGGGGCATGTGGCGATGGAAGGCGGTATCGAAGCAGGCGACCTGCGGGAGTCCTGGATAGGATTCGCCGACGGCACGGATCGCGTCGAGCGCTTGCGGCAGATGGTCCGGATCGATCACGGTCAACTCCCGGAGCGCGGCGACGAGTGCGTCCGTCACCCGCTCCGGCTCGCGGTGGTGCATCCCCCCATGGACGACCCGGTGCCCGACGGCATTGAATGGCGGATCGCCGCGCTCGGTGCGCAGCCAGGCAAAGAGCGTCCGCAACGCTTCGACCTGGTCCGGAGTGCCCTGCTGCCGATCGAGGAGCGTGGCGTCACCCGCATCCGCGATGCGAATCCGGCTGCCCACGTGGCCGATGCGTTCAACGCTCATCGCCAGCGTGCGTTTTTCCGTGCCCCCACCTCGTACACGGCGGCCTTCAGGCTCGACGAGCCGGTATTGATGGTGAGCAAGCGGACGATAGGTCTCGGTAATGCAGACATCGCACCTCTCATTGTACTCTCGCCATCGTATGCCCTCCGGATGATCCCTTGGTTATCCCTCGGTTTCGTCGCATTTCCGCACGCGTGTCAATCCATGCTGCGCCGCACCGAACAGCGTCGGATGCCTGACAATCAGATGCACCGGTACGCGGGTCCGAACGTCGGTAAAGCAGCCCGTGCGCCGAAATGCCGCCATGAAACGCCCGTCACTCAATGCGGCCGCGACGCGAACAAGGATGGCACCGCCGATGTCTACACCGCCCGTCGCGAGCACCGTGAGCGCCCGATTGCCCGCCTCGACTCCGAGGATGGTTCAGCCCCACGGGCACGGTGCGCGGGTTCGCTGGGTACCCACGTCGGATGAGCGTGGACCCGCACTCGCCTCGATGCGGGCGACGTCACGTCGCGGTGTGTACTCCCGGTCGTCGATCTCGCCCGTGGCGAAGCGGCTTTCCAAGGGCTCGATGAGTGATAACACGCTCGGCCTTTCCAGTTCTGGTGCCTTCGGCCGGGAATTGCTGGCGGCATCCCATCCATTCCCTGACCACTCCGAGCGCGGGCAGCCTTGGTCGATCCAGGCGCGCAGTAGCATGAGACGGCCCGGCGATCACGCACCGTCGCAGGGCATCGTCCCATCGGCCACCCGCGTGGAGATCCCTCCGGCGTGTGCCTTGACCGAGGCATAATTGCTGAGGTCGAAGTGTCGCGCCATCGAGTGCACATCCTTGTCCCGAAACAGGGGGAGAATATCTTCGCTGAAATCGGGCATCGTGCTATCCGCCTCTCGGTCGTCGCGACCAGTATTGCTGCGACACGACTACGCCGTGGCCGCCCTTGGCATTATTCGGATCCTTCCCGTTCAGATCGGGTTGGTCGGTTGCGTGAGGCGACCGCCGCGCACTCTCCGTTCCTTCCGCCCCGGAGGGCGAGCGTCGCAGCCTATCGACTCGATCTCTGCCCTACGAGCATCGTGGTCTACTCGCGATCCGGCGGAGCGGGACGTCTGTATCATCGTTCAGGTCGTCCGCCTCGCGCGCGAAATACGACGCATCCACAACGCGATCCACGCCCATGTCGCTTAAAGTCTCGGAAGCGAGGATATCCTCCTCGCCGCCGGTCGCATCGTTCTCCGGCGCGATGAGTGGCTCCTCCCACTCCGCCTCCTGCGTGCTGTCCTGCGTCGGGTGCGTGGACCAGTTGACCGGTTCCGGGCTCGCATCCTCCGCGGGCATCCGATATTCAGGGACGGTGCGTGTCGTTTCGAGCGCGTCATCCGCTGATTCGCCCGTCGCGGGGTCGGTTGCATCGGGCAGGGTGCGGTCATCGGCGTAGGCGTCGCTGGGGATAGCGTCGCGGTCAACGGATTCTCGCATCATGATTATCCTTTCCGCAGCGTGCCCCCATGGGGTCTCGTCGATGCGCTGTCCTGTTCCTCACCACGTTCCTTCGCGCGATAACGGCCCCAACCACAACCAACGCTGTGCGGCAGATGGCCCATCCCGCGTCCATGCCGCAGTTGCGCATCTTCCGGATCGCCTTATCGGGGCGGTTGCGCGCCGCGCTGCGGCTCCTTCTTGTCCGGTTCCGCTGCAGGCGTGGGGGGATCGCCCGGTTCGCCCGCGTCCCCGTAATACGCCTTGGCATCCCGGAGGGTCCGCGCATCCTGCTCGGTATCGAGCCCAGGCGTCTGCTCCTCCAGGCTCGGTAGTCTCCCTGCCTTCTCGCTTTCTTCTGTACGGTCCTTCGCATCGGCGGGCATGTTCATCCAATCCCCCTTGCGCACGGCGTGCGCGTCACGATCATCGGTGTGGCGGGCAAACTGCCCGTATCCGTGGTGCGGGGCCGGGACATCCGGTCCGCGCTCCCACACTGGCTATACGACGCGGGTGAGTAGGGTGGGACCGCTACTCGCTGCCACTGGCCACGATATGGGTGATGTCCGTGAACGGGACGGACACACCGACGCCGTCGAACGTGTCGGCGACCGCGATGCCCGCCAGACTAATCTGGCGCAGCTCGGCCTCTTCGATCACGTCGTCCGCCGTCTCGATGCGCAGATGCTCCCCACGCGCCATGTACCCGGCGAATTGGTAGATGTGCTGGCTCACCATCGGGTCGAGCGGCGCTTCCGCCTGGCCCACCGGCGTCAGTTCCCCGATGCCGCGGAACGGGATCTGGTGGCTCGCGCCGTGGATGCCGACCAGGTGCACCGAGTCGGGGGTGATCTGCGTCACGGTCGCCTCTTTGGCCGTGACGCCCCTGGTCTTCACCATGATGTGCCGCTGGGTGACGAAGTAGTGGGCGAAGACTTCGATCCACTGCGCATCACTCTTCCGCTGGCCGGTGGTCTCTTCGTCGCGAATCCGCTCTGCGATGTCGATCATTGCTCGCTCCTCCGCAGCGGTTTGCGCTGCACTTTTCAAACGTGAAATATCTCCACCACTGAAAGGGATACTGCGGGATGCACCGATGGCCCCCATCGCCGTATCGCCATTGTGAAGCCGGGCGTGACCTACGGCGCGGCAGCGAGGACCGACGCTTCCGTCGTGTTCACCGTCAGCAGTTCTGATCCGACACCGATGATTGCCTGTGCGTCGATCGGCGTAGTCGTCCCGCCCATGCCGAGCATCCCGCCCTTGTGCGCCTCGAGCCGGGTGATCGCCCCGCTCGCGGGATCGATCTCGACCTGGCTCACCGTCCCGAGGAACGTGCCGGCATGATCTACCACCTTCAGTGTGCTGATCTCGTCGAGATCGCGTAGTTCGTCCGCCCCACCGCCGGTGCTCGGAGTGTGCGTCGCCGTGCTGCTCGCGACCGTGATCGCATCGGCGCCGACACTCTGGACTTCGTCGAAGCGGACGATGAAGGTGCCGGATTCGCCCCGGACCTGCAGCGCCGCGACCTTTCGAGCTATCAGGTCGA
>JBBSFO010000481.1:0-4445 GCA_038238655.1 Thermomicrobiales bacterium
ACCACGCGCCGTGCAAGCGCCGATTTTCGTCCTTGACGTCCGGAGTGACACACGCTACGCTGTACGTACGGTAAAGGAGCGCGCAATGGCGCAACAACCACAATCAGGAAACATACGTTCCCCTCAGAAAGCGATAGCAGCCGAGCGGCCTACCCGTCCGAACGATACAGAAACCCAGTCATGCCCGCGCTGCGGCCACGCAATGCCGGCGCTCAAAGGCGGCTCCGCCTCGATCTGCCGCAACTGCGGCTTCAAGGATTCCTGCTGCTACTGAGCAAGCGACCTCTCATTCGGCGCATATTTTCCTCTGAGGCAACAAAGCGGCGGCTGGGCTACAGGCCAAACCGTCACTCTGCTGCGGAGCCCTGTGTATTGTCGTCGCTGCCTCGTCAGCGTCGCGGCGACCGGTCTTTCCGGTCGCCGCGTGCAGTGTGTCTATCGCACGAGCGCTGTGTCGGCCTCCTCAACTGCCGCATGAACACCGTTGCTGCCGACTGCGGCGAAGCTGCCCAGCGCATCAACCGGCACCGGTGTCGCGGAGGGTCCTTCGAGGCTGACATGCGGGACGATCCGATCCAGCCAGCGCGGGAACCACCAGTTCGCCTTCCCCATCAACTGCATCAGCGACGGCACGACCAGGAGCCGGATCACCGTCGCATCAATCAGGATCGCCGAGGCCAGTCCGAGGCCGAACTCCTTGATCACCCGCTCGCTGCCGAAGGCGAAGCTAATGAAGACCGCCACCATGATCGCTGCCGCCGCCGTGATCAGCCGCGTCGTCGCCGACAATCCGCGCCCCACCGCCTCCGAATTGTCGCCCGTCGCCAGGTATTCCTCATGGATGCGGCTGACGAGAAAGACTTCGTAATCGGTGGAAAGGCCGAAGAGGATCGCGAAGAGGAACATCGGCAGGAAGGCCTCGACCGGCCCCGTCGTGGTGACGCCGAAGATGCTCCCCAGCCAACCCCACTGGAAGACCGCCACCAGCACGCCGAACGCCGCCCCGATCGAGAGCAGATTCATCAGCGCCGCCTTGAGCGGGACGAGCACCGAGCGGAAGGCCACCATCAGGAGGAGGAACGAGAGGCCGATCACCGCCAGGAAGAAGAAGGGCAGCCGCGAGGAGATCTTGTCGCTCAGGTCAATGTCCGTCGCCACGGCCCCGCCGATGAACCCTTGCGCCGCGCTGCCCGCGAGCGCGTGTGCCGTTTCCCCACGCAGCCGGTGGACGAGTTGCTTGGTCTGCTCAGACTGCGGCGAGGTCGTCGGGGTGACGACAATCGTCGCGGCGGTGCGGTCGGCGTTGAACTGGGCGGGCGACGTGTTCGCTACCCCAGCCACCTTCGCCAGCGTCGCCGGCAGTTGCTGGATCGCGCCGACCGCCGCCGGGTCGTCCACGCGCACGGCGACGAGGAGAGGACCGTTGTAGCCGGCGCCGAAGCCGGCCGAGAGCAGGTCGTAGGCACGGCGGGTCGTGCTGGAGGTCGGGTTGGTGCCCGCGTCGGACGAGCCGACGTTGAGGCGGAGCGCGGGAGCGGCGATCAGCAGCGTCAGCCCGAGCGAGGCGGCGAGGACGGCGATCGGCGCGCGGGCGATCAGCTTGCTCAGCCGGTAGCCGAGGCCGGTCTCGCTCTCGTCCACCGACGCCGCGATGCCGGGGATGCGTAGGCTATCAACCCGCCGCCCGAGCAGGCGGAGGATCGCCGGCAAGACGGTGAGTGCGGCGATGATCGTCATCGCGACGATGATCGCCGACGCTGTGCCGAGGTAGGCGACGAAGGGGATACCGACGGTCCACAGACCGAGCATCGCCACGACGACCGTCGCCCCCGCGAAGAGCACCGAACGCCCCGCCGTGGCGACAGCAGTCACCAGCGCATCATCAACACTCATCTTTCGCGCTAAGCCCTGCCGGAAGCGGGTGACGATCAGCAGGGAGTAATCAATGCCGACGCCCAGCCCGATCATTGCGGCGAATACGGTGGTGAACGAGGGCAGATTGACGAAGGCGGCGAGGACGGTAACGAGTGAGATCCCCGTGCCAAGGGCGATCAGTGCCGTGATGATCGGCAGGCCCATCGCCACCACCGAGCCGAAGGCGATCAGGAGGATGATCACCGCCGCAATCAGGCCGATGATCGTCTCAGTGCCCCCAAGACCCCCACCAGCCTGCCCCTCGGCGATTCGCCCGCTCAGTTCGACCTGGAAGTCCGTCGTCGAGACGCGATTGCGCAGGCTTGTCAGGGCGATAGGGCTGGACTTCTGCAGATCGCTGGCGCGCTTCGCATACTGCACGTTGATCTGTGCGATCGTCCCGTCCGCCGCGATCGCGCCCGGTCGCTGGTACGGGGACGTCACACCGGCGACTTCGGGAAGCGTCGCGAGATCGGCGACGAGGGTATCAACGCGGGCATGCACCTGTGGATCGTTCAGCCCCGCCGGGGCACGGACAACGACGGTCGCGGAATCGCCGGATTGCTGGGGGAAGCGCGCAGCGAGCAGGTCGTAGGCGTGCTGCGCCTCGGTGCCGGGGATCGAGAAGGAGTTGACGAGTGTCCCGCCCGCACTCAAGGCAAAGGTGACGACGAGGACGATGCCGACGAGGGCGCCGGCGATGACGCGCCAGGGGTGGCGAGTGATGAAGCGCGGCCAGCGGTCGAAAAGGAGTGAGCGGTTGCGTTGCATTGCGGTACCTCCGAAGGGGAGCGACAGTAATCGCAGGATTACGGGTTCAGCTGGCCCGCACCGTACACCTCGATACACACCACATCACCTCTGACTTGTGACACCGATGCGGAGGAGAATCGAGACGAACCATGTGATGAGGCAAAGCAGCATCCGCGTGTCAGTGCGGCATCCGGCGATTGATCGCAGCAATGGCGTCCGGCGCGGATAGCGGTTGAAGAAGAGCGAGGGTGACTAACATGGGATACTTCCTTTCGTGGTGCGTTCGTGACTGGGATAGGCTGTCTCTTGCTCGTGCGGGAGAACGATGTATACTGTGAATGTGAACTCCGTTTCACCTTACCTCCGCTATTATGAACATGAATTCATGTTCTGTCAAGAGGAAGATGGTGCCGGATGAGAGAAACCACGGTGATACCCGAAAAAAAGCGCGAGCGCGCAGACGCGGCTGCGAACCACACCCGGATCATCGCGGCGGCATCGGCCGTCTTCGCGGAGCATGGCCTCGATGCGGAGATGCGCGAGATCGCGGAACGGGCCGGCGTCGCAGTCGGGACGCTGTATCGCCACTTCGTTGATCGCGACGACCTGCTGCGCGCAGTCGTCACCACCATGTCGGTGGAGGTAATCGCGCGACTCGAGACAGCGGCGGCCGGTGATGATCCATGCGACGCGGTACGGGCCGTCATCCATACTATCGGCGCTATTTTCGAGCAATTCCAGACAACATTCGCCCTGATGCATGATCCCCGACTGGAGAAATGCATCGCGGCAGAACCGGCAGAGACGCACGCTTGGCTGGAACGCACGATCACTATCGTCGTTGCGCTCGTTACACGCGGTATCCGCATGGGCGCCTTCCGCCCGGACCTCGATGCCGATGCAATCGCCCCCACCCTGATCGGTGCGACGTTCGCTTTCGAATCGCTGACTGCAGAGCGGGGATATGATGCCGTGGCGGACTCGGTCGCGGATTTCTTTCTCGCCGGCCTCGTCGTACGCTGACCGACCGCCGCTTCCCCGGACTGCGGGCGCGTCGGCAGCAACGGCCATGCGTACGCTTCCGTCACTTCCGACAACGATCTCGTTCCTGCCGTTTACGAACTCGTGAGGAGCGCCCGCAATGCCACGCATGAACAGCGATAAACTCGTTGAACTTTCAGTAATTGGCGAGGTTTCCAGCCCCGGCGTGCCGATGATGTCGCCGTGGCGGATCGGACATGACGGCGTGCCGCGCGTCGGAGCATCGAGCGGCGGTATCACCTACAACGTCCGCGTCGGCCATCCGGCGTGCGGTTGGGAAGGCGACCACGTCGAGCCGTGCGTCTCGATGCGTAACCCCGACGAGCGGCAATCGGGCGGCCTGAACATCCTCGCGACGATTGGCAACGAAGTGCGCCTCGTCGGCGGCGACGCGAAGGGCGGCGTCGGCATCGTCACCGGCAAGCACGGCGGCATCGAGCATGTGATGGTGGACTTCCCGGACGATGTGCTGGACCGCATGACCATTGGCGACCGGATGCAGATCCGGTCGTACGGCGTCGGCCTGAAATTCCTCGACTACCCGGATGTGCGCGTGATGAGCCTGAACCCACACATCGTCGAGCAGTGGGGGATCGGCGAGCGAAACGGCAAACTGACCGTGCCCGTCGTGAAGCGCGTCCCCGCCGCGATCATGGGGTCCGGCCTCGGGCGGGATAATGCGTACCGGGGCGACCACGACATCACGCTCTTCGACCCGGTGATGGTGGAGCAGTACG
>JBBSFO010000482.1:0-4429 GCA_038238655.1 Thermomicrobiales bacterium
TGCGTCGAGGAGATGCGCCTGATCCGCAGCGGTCAGATTGAGCACGCTCCCCTCGTCGCGCGTGTCCGGCCCCTCGATCAGCATCACATCTTTGTCGCAGGCAAGCACCCCGAATGCGCGAACCACTTTTTCTTGAAAGTCGGTCGCCGCAACCCGCGCGTCCCGTAATGCCTCGGCAAGGTCCGCTGCGGAAAGGTGCACCGGCGCGATCCGCTCGTCCTTCTCACCCCGAAGGCGCAATGCCTCGCGAATGAATGCGACATGATCCGGTGCGAGTTGGTCATAATCGTGCGCGAGCAGGAACGGCTGGCAATAGCCGACCGCATACCCCTGCCCCTGGAGAGCACGACCAATACCGACAGCGAACGCGCTCTTGCCACTGAGCGGGCTTGTTGAAGCAATAAGGAGACACGCCGGTCGCGCGGGTTTCTCGTGATGTCCGTGTGAAATCGTCGTTTCCTGGTGCCGAAATGCCATTCCGCCTCCGGAGATCCGCCCCGCTTAACAATATCACAAATTTCGCGGCGCGAATTCGTGGCGAAAGACGAATCGGATTGCCCTTGACCCGACAGGCTACCGTTTGTACACTTTACAATAATTCTACGGCATGTGCGGCATCCGTTGCGTATCCGCGTATGCCTTTTGTGGCGAGGAGATTGACGTGCGGTATTACTCTCCCTACTCCTCCCGGACGCGCCCGCCATTGTGGCCAAAATTTTTGATCGTCTTTCTGGTGATCGCTATCCTCGGCAGCGGCGGATGGCTGGCGTGGACGCTCCACGGACGAAATTCCAGTTCCCCGGTGCAGGAGATTAAAGCGACGGTGACGTCTGCTGGAGCGGCGAGCGCCACAAGTGGCAATCGCAGTACGCCTTCAGCAACCGGTGGTGCGGCGCCGGTCGTGCCCGTTGCGCCCGTCGCCGTGAACGGGACGGTCCCCGTCGGCCCGAATGCGCTCAGTGACCCGAGATCCGCAGCCGCCACCTATGTACAAGCCTGGAATGCCTCCGACTACCAAACGATGTACCGCATCGTCTCCACGCGCGCGCAAGCCACGATTGCGCAGGATGCGTTTCAGCAGCGGTACGAAAATATTCTCGCGGAGTCCGGGATTTCTGCCGTGCAGATCGAACTCGTTGGCCAGGAACCGGGCACGTCGCAGTATCGGATCAAAGTCGCATACACATCGGCGCTTGTCGGCAACTTCGCCCAGGAGAACGTGATCCCACTGACGCAAGATGGCCCCTTCTGGCGCGTCGAATGGACGCCTTCGCTGATTTTCCGCGAACTGGACGGCAATGGCCGCGTGCGGTTTTTTTCGGATGATCCGATCCGCGGTCGCATCCTCGACCGCAAGGGAAGGCCGTTGGCCGTTGAGGGTCTGATTAAACAAGTCGGCGTCATCCCCGGAAAAATCGCCAATGAGGCTGACTTATTGAGCCGACTGAGCGCGCTACTCAAGCTCGATCAAGCATCAATCAAGAAGGCATATCAGAATGGTCAACCGACATGGTTTCTGCCAGTAAAGAACATCCCGAATAGCGCGCCGGAAGAGATGATCGCGCAACTGTCGGCCATTCCCGGCGTCGAGGTGCATGCGCAGGAGGCGCGCACGTATCCCTACGCAACGATGGCCGCACATGCGATTGGCTATCTCGGCGAAATTTCCCCCGATCAGTTGAAGACGCTCGCGCCCAAAGGATATCGCTCCGGCGACATGATCGGGCAGTCCGGCGTCGAAAGTTGGGCGGAGGAACTACTGGCAGGCAAGCGCGGCGGCAAACTCGCCGTGATTGATCCCGACACCGGCGCAATCCGCTCAACGATTGCGTCGCGCGCGAAGACGGAATCACTCGACGTGGCGACGACGATTGATGTGGACATTCAGAAAGCGGCTGAGGACTCGCTCGGCGATAAAGTGGGCAGCGTCGTCATGCTCGAACCGGGGACGGGCAATGTCCTGGCGATCGCGAGTCATCCAACCTTCGATCCGAATGTCTTTATCCTCGGCCCAACGAAAGACGAATTTGCCTACCTCAAGGATGAGCAGCAGCGGCCGCAACTCTTCCGCGCGACGCAAGCCACCTACCCGTCCGGTTCGATCTTCAAGGTGGTGACGATGACCGCCGGATTCGAGAAGGGCGGCTTCACCGCCGATCAAACCTTGCCGTGCGGCGGATCGTTCGACCTCGGCAGCAATGTCTATCGCGACTGGAACCCGACGCGCCACAACGTCAGTTACAAAGAAGGTCTCGTGCAATCGTGCGACGTCGTCTTCTATACCGTCGGCAAGAAACTCGACGACATGGATCCGAATATCCTGCCGAATTACGCCCGGCAATTCGGCCTCGGCCAATTGACCGGCATTCAGGGTGTGCCCGAAAATCCCGGCGTCGTGCCCGATCCGAAGTGGAAGCGTGATAACAAGAACGACGGTTGGGCCACCGGCGATGCGATCAACCTTTCGATCGGTCAGGGTTTCCTGCTCGTCACGCCCCTACAAATGGCGAATATCTACAACAGCATCGCCAATGGCGGGACGATCTGGCAGCCGCGCCTCGTTTCGCGCGTGCTCGGTGTAGACGGCTCCGTTGTCAAGGACTATCCACCGGTCGAGAAAGGCAAAATCCCGCTCTCCGCCGCCAATCTAGCCGTGATGCAGCAAGCGCTCCTGCAAGTCACCACGACCGGGACGGGGACCGCCACCAGCGTCTTCACCGGATTCAACCCGCAGGTGGCAGGGAAAACAGGCACCGCCGAGCAGGCAAAGGATCCGCATTCCTGGTTTGCATCGTACTTTCCGGCGCAGAACCCGCAAATTGCCGGGGTGGTCATGATCGAAGCGGGCGGTGAAGGCAGCGCAAATGCCGCGCCGATCACTCGCGCGATCTACACCAAATATGCAGCGATCCCGAAGTGAAAAAGTGGCGCTTCGCACCACCGACAGGAGAAGCGACCGCATGCAAGTGACCGTAATTGGGGCGGGCGCGATGGGGAGTCTGTTCGGCGGGCTGCTGCACCGTGCGGGCAACACTGTTCGGCTGGTAGACGTTCGTGCCGACCATGTTGCAGCGCTCCGCAAGCGCGATCTCACCATCGAAGAACCCGGCGGCGCACGCGTTGCCGTACGCATTCCGGCGACCACTGATGCCAACGAAGCCCTCGCTGCGGACCTTTTTCTCCTCTTCGTCAAGACCCCGTTCACCGCTGCCGCGCTCAAGCCATTCGCGGGGCGTATCCCCGCACGTGCGGTGGTGCTGACGCTACAAAACGGCATCGGCAACGACGAAGCCATCGCGCGAGCGCTGGGACGCCGCGTGCAGATTTCGCTCGGCGTGACGGCACAAACGGCTACCCCACTTGGCCCGACTGCAGTGCGTCATCGTTCAGCCGGGCCAACGATCATTGGCCTACCGGATGGGCAGCGAACGCCCGACCTTGAGGCGATTGCCGTCACATTTTCTGAAGCGGGCATTCCAACGCGCACGACGCGCCACGTCTTCGAACACGTCTGGCAGAAGCTCCTTGTGAACGTCGGAATCAACGCGCTCACTGCGCTCGCAAATCTCCCCAATGGCGAGTTGTTCACCGACCCGGAACTCACCACGCTCGTGCGACGCCTCGTTGCCGAAGCCGCCGCCGTGATGCGCGCAGAGGGCATTCCGGCACCCCCGCGCGATCCGCTGGATTTCGTCCGCGCCGTCGCGGAGGCGACCCGTTCCGACCGCTCATCCATGCTCGAAGACGTACTTGCCGGGCGGCGCACCGAGATTGACAGCATCAATGGTGCGATTGTCCGCCTCGGTGAGCGCCACGGGGTTGATGTTACCGCCAACCGTGTCGTGAGCACACTCGTCCGGCAGCGCTCGAAGCAATCCAAGACGTAAGTTTGTGGCTGGGCAGTGCGGGTGATGGCGGGCTTCAGCCTACCACTCCCTGCTCTAAAGAATGCAGCCATCACGTACCGCGAAGGAATCGCTCATCGCGGCATGGCTCGGAGGCCGACGCGCTCCCGCACCTCGCGCAACGTCTCCGTCGCCTCGGATCGCGCTCGTGCCGCGCCATCCCCAAGAATTTGCTCGACCCGGTCGCGATCTGCCGCCAACTCATCCCGCCGCGCACGAAAGGGTGCGAGTGCGGCATCGAGGTTCCGCGACAGCCACTCTTTGCATTCGACGCACCCCTGAAGCGCATTCGTGCAGCGATGATAGACCTGCTCCTGCTCCTCCGACGTGGAGTAATAGGTATGCAAAGTGTATACATTGCATACTTCAGGCCGTCCGGGATCGGTTCGATAGCGACGTTGCGGGTCCGTCACCATGCTGAGCACACGCATCCGTAAATCTTCCGGAGTGTCGGCAAGCTCGATGTGATTGTCGAGCGACTTCGACATCTTGTGCGTGCCGTCAATGCCCATCACACGCGGAAA
>JBBSFO010000483.1:0-4427 GCA_038238655.1 Thermomicrobiales bacterium
GAACCGACGCCACAATCCAACGTGACGAATCCTGGGGCGATTGAAGTCGAACTCGAACGCGCGCCGTTCCGTCGCCCACGTTTCGGCGTGCTCCGGCGCGCCGACTGGCAGTATCCTGTTGTACTCTCGCTACTCTTGTTCGCCGTCGTCTCGACCACCCTTCTTTGGCGGTTTCAGCCCGGCACGCTCGATCTCACTGCGGGCGAAGTCGCGAAACAAACCGTCAAGGCGAACCGAACCGTCCAGTACGTCAGCGCCAGCAAGACGAACGAAGCGCGCCGCGCCGCGATTGAAGACCCCGCGAACATCGTGTATGCCCAGGATCCGCGCGTCGCCGATGCGCAGGCGCAGAAGCTGGAGACGTTCCTCACCGCCGTCGAAACCGCGAAACGCGACGCCACCGTCGGCCCCACGCAGTTCCGCGACCGGCTTGCGTCCGTCACACCAGGCGGTTTGCCCACCTACGATGTTGATACGCTGTACCGTCTCGATGACTCGGCCCGGCTCCGGATCGAGAATGCCGCACGCCAGACACTACGCACGACGCTGACCGATCGCAAAATACCGACCGGCAGCGAGCCATCGGCGCAAATTCAGATGAGCGTGACGAGTGCCGACGCGCTGAGTGCGACCGAGAGTGGCGTTGCGCTGGACCTGTCGCGCGCCTATATCGTTTCCAACATGACACAGAATGCCGCCGAAACCCGTGCCCGCCAGCAACAGGCGGTCGCGGCGGTGCCAGACGTCAAAGTTACGGTGTTGGAGAACGAGGTGATCGTCCGCGAAGGCGATCTCGTCACGCCGGATGCGATTGAAAAGCTTGAATCGCTCGGCCTCGGCGCGCCGAAACTGACGATTCAGCGCATCCTCGGTGTACTCGGCCTGACCGCCGCACTGGTCGCGGTCGTCGCGGTCTTTCTGTGGAAAACGACGGCGGGGCGGTGGCGAAGAAACCAGGCGTTGCTCCTACTTTTCGCGCTGAATACCCCCGTGATTCTCGCGCGCTTCCTGCTAACCGGACATACCGTCGTGCCGTACCTCTTCCCGATTGCCGGGGTGAGCATGGTGCTCGCCTTGCTTCTCAATACTGAGTTGGCAATGGCATCGACGGTTTTCCTCGCAGTCATCTGCGCGTCCTTCGCCGATCAATCCCTCTCGCTGGCCGCGATGTTCCTTGTCACCGGTCTGATCGGCGTTTTGCTCGCCGAGCGGGCGCAAACGACGGTCGCTTTTCTGTGGAGCGCGGCGGCAATCGGCGCGGTTGGGTCGCTCATCGCGGTCAGTTGGCGATTGCTGACGCCGCCTGCCGATGCCCTCGGGCTTGTTCAGCGGGCGGCGTCTGCTTTCGGAAACGGTGTGCTGTCGGCGGGCGCGGCCTTTATTGGTGTGACCCTGCTTGCGCGATTATTTGGCATCATCACCCCCTTCCAGTTGCTCGAACTTGCCCATCCCCGTCAACCGCTCCTGATGCGACTCGCGCAGGAAGCGCCGGGGACGTACTACCACAGTATGATCGTCGGCAACCTCGCGGAGAAAGCGGTTGAGGAGATCGGCGGCGATCCGCTTCTGACGCGCGTGGCGGTCTTCTACCATGACATTGGCAAGGCGCTGCACCCCGCCTATTTCATCGAGAATCAGGCGAATATGCGCAATATCCACGACACACTCGATCCTTACACTTCGGCGCGCATCATCATCGCGCATGTAACGGACGGTATGGCGATGGCCGAACAAGCCGGTCTGCCTCCACCGATCCGTGATGTCATCGCCCAACATCACGGGACGACGCGAACCGAAGTCTTTTATCACAAGGCAAAAGAGCATGACGGCGACGCCGTAGATGCGACGCTTTTCCGCTATCCCGGCCCGATTCCACAAACCAGGGAGGCGGCGGTGATTATGCTCGCCGACGCGACGGAGGCAGCGACGCGGGCGGCGAACCGGGCCGGCCGGCTCAATGTCGACGCCAGCGCCGTCGCAGGCGGCGAAATCGAGGCGGCGCGTACGGCGGCGATCCGCACGATTGTCGAGCGCATCGTCCAGGATCGGCTAAAGAATGGGCAACTCGCGGATGCACCTCTGACGTTGCGCGATCTCGATGTCATCCAGCGCACCTTCGTGTCGGTGCTCGATGGGATGTATCATCCACGGATTGATTACCCCGAGCCAACATTGCCCACCATATCCGCCACTGGGGCACCAGAACTTGCCACGATCCCTGCAAGTGCGGGCGAGGAAGTGACGACTACGACACGGGCGCAGGCCAATTAGTGGAGAGGGCGGACGCGATTACCGTCGTGATCGAGAGCGAGCGTGCGGAGACAGCACGCCTGGACGCCGACTGGCTCGTGCGCCTGATGCAGTTCGGTTTGCACGAGGAAAACGCGTCAGCGGTCTCCCTGACGCTTCTCGTCACGGACGATCCGGGTATTCAAATCCTTCATCGCGAGTACCTCAACGATGACACGCCGACCGATGTCCTTTCGTTCGCTACCGAGAGCGACGAGGCGTTTCCAATGGAAGCGGGATACGGCAACTACCTCGGCGATATTGCCGTATCGTGGGACACCGCCGCGATACAGGGGCCGGACGCCGGTTTTTCGGTCGAACAGGAAGTGGCATTCCTCGCTTTGCATGGCCTGCTCCATCTGCTCGGCGCCGATGATGCGACCGACGCCGACCGCGCGACAATGCACGCGCGTCAGCACGCCATTCTGCGTGTGTTTCTCGCGTCGGACGAAACCTGACCGATGCGTATCCTCTTCGTCACGCCATACATGCCGCACCCGACGCAGGGCGGCGCGGCAATCCGCAACTGGCACCTGATGCACGCGGCAGCCGAGGCGGGGCACGTCGTCCACCTCATCACCCCCGATTATTTTCGGGAAGGTCCCAACGCGCCGCTCCAACCGCTGACCGTGCCCGCATTCCGCCGCACGATCGTCCACCGACTGCGCGATGTCGTTTGGTCACGCGAACCGGACCTCGCGCACCGGCTCGGCGCGCACCGATTGCGGTCGGAAATCACCCGGCGCTGTCGCGCGAATCGCTATGATGTCATTCAGATCGAGGGGCTTGAAATGTGGCCGAGCGTCGCCACCCGTGACGTGCCGGTGATCTACGACGCGCACAATACCGAAGCGGTATTGCAGCATCGTATGGCGGTGCAGGCGTGGCGGGATCGCACGTTGATTCGCGCGTTCTACTCCGCGTTGCAGGCGCGCAAACTCCGCCACTACGAATCGAACGTCATGCGGCACGCGATGTGTACCATCGCGGTTTCGGACAGCGACGCAGTTGCATTGCGGAAACTTGAACCCGCCGCGACGGTCTTCACCGTGCCTATCGGCGTTGACACGGCGTATTACTCGCGAGAACACGCTGGCGCGCCCGTCCCGGCCACGGACGTTGTCTTCACGGGAACGCTCGACTACCGGTCGAACGAGGACGCTGCGGAGTGGTTCGCTCGTTATGTCTGGCCGCATGTCCGCCGTGCGCGACCGGACGCACGCTGTGCATTCGTTGGGCGTAATCCCAGCGCCCGATTGCGCGCGTATCACGGCCACGATGGCATCGCAGTGACGGGGAGCGTGCCCGATGACCGCCCCTCCATGGCCGCTGCTGCGGTCTTTATCCTGCCAATCCGGTTTGGCGCGGGCGTGCGCGTGAAACTGTTAAACGCGATGAGTATGGCCTGCCCGATTGTCGCGACACCGGCGGCGTGCGAAGGCATCGCCGTTTCCGACGGGCAGCACGTCGTGATCGCCGCACCCGAACCGGAGAGGTTCGCCGCATCAGTTATCGCGCTCTTCAACGACCCGCAACGCGGTGTGGCGCTCGGCCAGGCGGCGCGAACGTTCGTCTCCGAGCACTACGAATGGTCAGTATGCACGCCGCGCCTGCTTGCCCTCTATGCCGATCTGGAGCGCAGCAATGGCTGACCACCCTCCGCGCGCGATCTCACTCGTCTGCACGGTGCTGAATGAAGTGAACAGTGTGCCAGACCTGATGCGGAGTATCGCCGAGCAGACCGTCCGCCCGCGTGAAGTGATAATCGTGGACGGCGGCTCACGGGACGGGACGCAATTGCACGTCGAATGGTGGCATGGGCGCCTTGGCTGCCCCCTGCATCTGATCGAACTGACGGGCGCGAATATCTCAACGGGCAGGAATGCGGGAATCGCGGCGGCGCGGTTCCCGATTGTTGCGATCACCGATGCGGGAGTCCAACTCGACCCGCACTGGCTGGAACGCCTTGTTGCCCCCTTCACGGATGACGCGATTACCGTCAGCGCGGGATTCTTCGTCGCCGATCCACGAAGTGCATTTGAATACGCGCTGGGCGCAACGACGCTCCCGAACGTTAACGAGATTGATCCAACAACGTTTTTACCATCGAGCCGCAGCGTCGCCGTGCGCAAGATTGC
>JBBSFO010000484.1:0-4421 GCA_038238655.1 Thermomicrobiales bacterium
CCGCCCTGTGCCGATCCGCACCGACGACGACCGCCCAGACACGCTGCGTATCCTGATGGGCCTCGCCGCGCTCCCCTTCTCGATGGGGCGGCGCAAGGTGGCGCGCGTGCTGACCGGCGCGACGAGCAGCCCGATCGGCGAAGATCGCTGCACCGAGTTCGGCGCGCTTCAACACCTGACGCTCAAGGACCTCGAAGAGATGATCGAGCGACTGATGAGCGACGGGTTGATCGGTCGCGAGGCGGTCGGTGACTTCTCGGTCCTCGCCCTCACTCCGCGCGGTCGCCGGGCGATTAACGATCCCGGCCTTCTCCCGGAGTGGTCCCGCCACACACCGGATGTGGACGACATGGTCGAAGCCGATCCCAATCTGCTCGCCGAGTTGAAGACCTGGCGCACGGACAAGGCGCGCGAAGCCGGGCTGCCCGCCTACTGCATCCTTCCCAACGCCACCCTTGAAGCGCTCGCCGTCACCCGCCCCACCTCATCCGCCGCCCTCCGCCGTATCAAAGGCATCGGCGACAAGACCGCCGAAACGTATGGCGAGGAATTGCTGACTTTGTTGGGATAGCAGGCAATGGTAAGGGCGCACAGCCGAGGCGGTCCCCACTTGCGCGAAGGGGAGGCGATCTGGGCGCGGGCGCACGGCTGTGCGCCCCTACCAATGTTGCGGTTATGCCCGCGCTTTCCGCACCGCTGCCTGCCAGCCTTCGTACAGCCGAGCGCGCGCGGCGTCGCGCATTTGGGGTTCATAGGTGCGATCCACGGCCCAGTTGGCGGCGATCTCGTCCTGATTCTGCCAGTAGCCGACGGCCAGCCCGGCGAGGTAGGCCGCGCCGAGGGCGGTCGTCTCCGTCACCTGCGGGCGTTGCACGGGCACGCCGAGAATGTCTGCCTGGAACTGCATCAAAAATTCGTTCCGCACCATCCCGCCGTCCACCCGCAGTTGCTTCACGGCGATGCCGCTTTCGGTTTGCATCAGATCGAGTACATCGCGCGTCTGGTACGCGACCGCTTCGAGTGTCGCCCGGACAATCTCGGCGCGTCCGCTGCCCCGCGTCAGACCAACGATCGTCCCACGCGCGTACGGATCCCAGTACGGCGCGCCCAACCCCGCAAAAGCCGGCACGAGGTAGACGCCGCCCGTGTCCGGCACCGACGACGCCATCCCCTCCGTTTCCGCCGCGCTCTCGATGATCCGCAGCCCGTCCCGCAACCACTGCACCGCCGCGCCGGTCACGAAGATCGAGCCTTCCAACGCATAGGTTAGGACTAAGGAATGAGGACTAAGGACTACGTCCGACGAATCCCGCTCAGTCCCTCGTGCTACGTCCTTAGTCCTCTCCAGCCCCCACGCGACGGTCGTGAGGAGGCCGTTTCTTGACTCTTTCGCTTCGGAGCCGGTGTTCATGAGCATGAAGCAGCCGGTGCCATAGGTATTCTTCGCCATGCCAGGCGTATAGCACGCCTGACCGAAGGTCGCGGCCTGCTGGTCGCCCGCGACGCCGGTAATCGGGATCGGCCTGCCGAACAGGGCGGCATCCGTTTCGCCGAACAGGCCGCTGGACGGAAGGACCTCCGGGAGGAGCGCGCGCGGGACATGCAATTCCGCCAGCAGTTCATCGTCCCACGCGCCGGTGTGGATATTGAAGAGCATCGTCCGCGAGGCATTGGTGACATCAGTAACGTGCCGCGCGCCACCCGTCAGCCGCCAGATGAGAAAGGTGTCAATCGTGCCGAAGGCGAGGTCGCCGCGCTCCGCATTTGCCCGCGCGCCGGGGATGTTGTCGAGCAGCCAGCGGACTTTCGTGCCGGAGAAGTAGGCGTCAATGACGAGGCCCGTTTTAGCGCGGATGCGCGCTTCCCATCCCGCCGCCTTCAGTTCATCGCAGTAGCCCGCTGTGCGCCGGTCCTGCCAGACGATGGCATGTGCG
This sequence comes from Thermomicrobiales bacterium, assembly GCA_038238655.1. Taxonomy (GTDB): domain Bacteria; phylum Chloroflexota; class Chloroflexia; order Thermomicrobiales; family JALYUS01; genus JALYUS01. The sequence goes on from JBBSFO010000484.1 coordinate 1,935, forward strand.
ATCGGTTCGCCCGTCGCCCGGTCCCAGATCACGACCGTTTCGCGCTGATTCGTGATGCCGATGGCCGCGATTGCCGCCGCCGTGACATGGTGGGCGGTGAGCACTTCCTGCGCGACGCTTCGCTGGGTCTCCCAGATCGCTTCCGGGTCATGCTCCACCCAACCCGGCTGCGGGAACAGTTGCGGGAACTCCCGCTGCCGCGCCGCGACGACCTGCCCGGCGTGATCGAACAGGATCGCGCGTGAACTCGTCGTCCCTTGATCGAGCGCAAGAATGTAGGACTGAGCACCCATGATCTGCCCCTCTCCCGACGGATGCGTTTCCGTATGTGTAGCATTGTATACTGCCAACCTAACTCCCTGCTCCCTTCCGTGCCTTCGGCGTGGGAAGGGGAGCGAGCCTCCGAGAGATCAGGGCGTTCGGGGAAAGCTAGGGCATTTCGATCGAGTCACCCCCTCCTTTTAGGGAGGGGGCCGGGAGGCAGGTTGGTTTCGTACGACGACATACAGGAAGCGGTCATGATCCTCCGTGCTGGGGGGTTGGTCGCGTTCCCGACCGAGACGGTCTATGGCCTCGGGGCGGATGCGCGCAACCCCGACGCGATCCGCCGCCTTTTTGCTGCTAAGGGCAGGCCCGCCGATCATCCGGTGATCGTCCATCTCGCACATGTGGATGCGATGCCGGAATGGGCGAGCCGCGTGCCGCCCGCCGCGATTGCCCTCGCGGACGCCTTCTGGCCCGGCCCACTGACCCTCGTGCTGCCGCGCGCCGCGCATGTGCTCGACCTCGTCACCGGCGGGCAGGAAACCGTCGCGCTCCGCGTGCCGCGCCATCCCGTCGCACAAGAATTGCTGGAGATGTTCGGTGATGGCATCGTCGCGCCCTCCGCAAACCGTTTCGGTCGTCTCAGCCCGACGCACGCCGATCATGTCCACGCCGAACTCGGCGACGCGGTAGACCTGATTCTCGATGGTGGATCAACGGATGTAGGCGTCGAGTCCACCATCGTGGACTTGTCCGGCGACCGCCCCGTCCTCCTCCGGCCCGGCGGCATTACCCCCGAACAGATTGCGGCGGTGCTTGGTATACCACCGGACGCACCCCATGCTGCCTCACCGCGCGCCTCCGGCACGTTACCGAGCCATTACGCACCAACGACACCACTGGCGATCATCGCACCGGACGACCTCGAAAATCGTGCCAGCACAGTGGCCGCGAACGGATCACACGTTGCGGTATTGGCGCGGCGCACCGCACCGACAGTACACTCCGACATCGCCTGGTATGTCACTGCCGCCGATGCCACCGGCTACGCGCATGCGCTCTTCGCGACCCTGCGGGAAATGGACAAAGGCGGGTATGATTACATCCTTGTCGAAGAGGTGCCGGAGGGCGACGCCTGGCTTGCCGTCCGCGACCGCCTGCATCGCGCCGCCTATCGTCGGGAGGAATAGATGATGGACTGGCCTACCCCCCAACCCCCTCCCGATGCGGGAGGGGGAGCCGTAGGGGCGCATAGCCGTGCGCCCTCCCACTCAATTCTTGTATCGGTCGTCATGGGTAGCACCTCGGACTGGGAGACGATGCGCCATGCGGACGAAACGCTGACCGAGTTCGGCGTGCCGCACGAATGCCGCGTCGTCTCGGCGCACCGGACACCGGAATTGATGGCGGAGTATGCAGCGGAAGCGGAGGAACGGGGCATCGCGGTGATTATCGCGGGGGCGGGCGGCGCGGCGCATCTGCCGGGGATGATCGCGGCGCAGACGCTCGTGCCCGTACTCGGCGTGCCGGTGGAAAGCCACGCCCTCAAAGGAATGGACTCATTGCTCTCCATCGTACAGATGCCGGGCGGCGTGCCGGTAGGGACACTGGCGATTGGCCGCGCGGGCGCGACCAACGCCGCCCTGCTCGCGGTCGCCATCCTCGCGACGACGCGACCGGAATTGCGCGAGCAATTGCGGGCATTTCGGGCGGCGCAGGCGGCGCGGGTGCGCGCGGCGACGCTCCCGTGAGTGCGCCGATCCTGCCCGGCGCGACGGTCGGCATCCTCGGTAGCGGCCAGTTAGGACGGATGCTCGCCCTCGCCGCCCGCCGGATGGGGTACCGCATTCACACCTTCTCGCCGGAGCGCACAACGCCGACCGGGCAGGTCGCCGACCGCGAGATCACCGCCGCATACGACGACCTCGACGCCGTCCGTGCCTTCGCCGCGCAGGTAGATGTCGTGACGCTGGAGTTCGAGAATATCCCGACCGCCACCGTTGAGGCAATCGCGGCGCATGTCCCCGTACGGCCCGGCGGTGCGGCGCTCCACACGACGCAACACCGCATCCGGGAAAAGACCTTTCTGCGCGATGCAGGCTTTCCCGTTACGCCTTTTCGTTCTGTCGCGACACGAGACGATCTGCACGCTGGCCTGACCGCGTTCGGCTATCCCGCCATACTGAAAACTGCCGATTTCGGCTACGACGGCAAAGGGCAGGC
>JBBSFO010000485.1:0-4416 GCA_038238655.1 Thermomicrobiales bacterium
CTCCTGCGCTGCCGCCTCGTGGACCACCTTCACATGCTTCCGCGCGTTGCCGGAAAGCATGCTGCGCAAGGTAGCGACATAGATGTTGCGGACGAGGATGATGGCGGGCGTGGCAGATTCGCCGCGACGGATGGACTGCGCGACCACTTGCGCGTCTCGCTCGCTCAAGTAGATATACGTCCGGATTTGGCTGGCCGGGAAATCCAGCGTCAGATTGACCTCGCTCGGACGGCCCCTGCCCGGGATGATAACGTTGGGCTTCGGTTGCGGCGCGGGGTGCGGCTGCGGTCCGGGGTATGGTGGCACGGGCGACGGCGGCCGCACGCCCTCGGGAATGAGGACAACGAGGCGTTGACCGACGACGATGCGGTGGGGGGACATGAGAAACTGCGTGGCGACGTCCCGCCCAAGATCGGGTTCGCCAAACAACGCGCCGGCGGCCTGACGGGTCAGCGGGAGAAAGAGCTTCCAGCCCTTCTGGACGCCGGGGCCGAGACCGGGTATGCCTTTTTCCAAACGAGCAATCGCGCTCACGGTCGTCCCGCAGATCGCCTCGAAAAGGTACGCCTTGGCCCGCACGGGCGTTGATACGCCGAAACGCGCGCGCAAGAACTCATTGAGCGGCAAACAACCGAACCCCTCAACTGCGTCGCCGATCTGCCGGGAGATCGTCACATCAATCACGCGGGTGTACCGCTTGTAGCGTCGCCGCCCTTTCGCCGGTCGGAGTACCCAGGTTCCCGCCACGGCGCTCTTCGCGGAAACCTCATGCAGGGATTCGCGAATCATCTCGGGGGGGAAGGATTCTGAAGCCGCTTCCGCGAACGCCTCCTGAATGGCCGCTTCGAGTAGGCGCTGATCTTCGAAAACGTGCTCTCCCTGCTCGGCCACGCGCCGCACGGTGCCTTCGACCGCATTGGCGATGGCCTCCCCGGCCAGCATCTCGCGTTCGGCAGGCACTTCCAGCCCCACTAGTCCCATCCCGGCGGACACAATGGCATCGGAGAGAGGCTTTGCTACCTCGCGGCCAACATACGGAGTAATCAACTTCGCGAGATAGCCCGCGAGGAAGCCGACCACCCGCTGGCGGCCAATGATCGTCACGCCGATTTTCAGGGCGGCCATGACGGCCGGCAGGAAATTCTCCATTTGCGCGGTCGGGTCCTGGCCGCGCGGCAGGCTGACAATGTCCCGGACGAATGCTTCGCGGGCGGTATCGAGTTCGGCAAACCGGTCGGTCTCGGTTTGCTCCGCCTCTCCCGCCGCTTCACTGGCAATCGCCTCCTGTTCCGCTTCGTCGCGGGCAAAGAAGAGGCTGGCTGCGCGAGCGTCGAATTCCCGTTGCGTCGCGTCGGGGTCGGGATGCGCAAGCGCTTCGCCCATACCGGTCGGCATCTCCAGTTCGGTTTCGGACGTTTCGCCCGTTTCTCCGAAGAGTTTGTTTGCCAGTTTATTGGCGTAAGGTTGCAACGAGGCCGGGAGCCGGCTGAGCGCGTACTGCAGAACCCGTTTGAGCAGCGGTCGTATCAGCCCCTTGAGCTTGTCGAAGATCCAGCCGAGGGGGATGATTTTCCCTACGGCGGCGATGCCCTTCTTGGCAAGGTTGATCGCCCCGGACGCGACGCTCTTCACCTTGCGCCACAGGCCGCCCAGGAAATTCTCGAAGGCGGGACTGAGATGTCCAAAGCTGGGTTGGAGAGTCTCGAATAACCGATCCATCTCCGTCTCGCTCAACCCGCTGATGTCGTGCTGGGCGTACTGCTCCGCCAGGCGCGCGAAGTGCGATTCGGCCTCGGTGCCGAGCGGCGCCATGTACCGCTCGAAGTATGCCTCCATCTCTCCCGGCGAGACCGCCTCGGACTCGCCATATTGCTGCTCGTAGCTCGTCCAGGCTTCCGCCGCTACCTCATAGAGCGCTTCCGAGAACTCCGTGTCGTGGAGGCTCACCACGAAATTCTGATATGCCTCGCGCTCGGGGCTTGATCCGCTTTCCGTTGCCTGCACGTCGTATTCGGTCCGAAACGGGGATTCGAACGAACCGGCGGAGATGCCCTCAAATTCTCGACCGTCGGCCTCTGTTTGAAGCTGAAAGGCTTCAGCGAAGGGCGAGACCGGCACGAAGTTATCGGTGAGAGACTCGGTTTCGGGTGCAATCATTGTTTCCGCCAAAGCCCGGCTCCTTTCGAGAAATTTCCGATCCGATCGCGTGGCGACTCGATGGCTTCCAGGGTCTGAATTGTTAGCCGGTCAGCACACCGGTACCACGAGTGCGGCACCTTCGGATGGATCGCTGTGTCAAGACCACAAATCTGGCTGTGATACGCGAGACGATCCTCCTTTCATGGTGAGGTTCGGCAATCAACGTGTGCGATACGAGCAGGCGATCCCGCGCGACACAAGCATCCCGGCCCGCGCGAGCACTCGACTCTGTACGTCCTCCAGGCATGGGCCAGTCTGTGCAAGCCGCCAAGCGACGACACGACCCCCACGCGTCGTTACTCCACGATTCTTACCGTGCGAAACGAGTCGCACTACTGAAGCATACTGACATCTAAGATTGCGATTATTGTCTATATTGATGATAAACCCCATGTCAAGCCCTCTATCACTAATCCAACATGCAGATATAAATTGGTAGACGTGCTTCTCCCGCAGCAAGTTTGTTGCTGAGTGTGTTATTCTTCGGTCACTTCGTGTGCATACATCGCGCCCGCATCTGCCACGCTTCTTCGCGCGGGATGGATCGTGAGTACGCGAAGTTCCGTGGTGCCGCGCCCGGCGGATGTGCCAAGACAACCTCATCCGGCAATCGGATGAGACAGGGTCTCGACCGGTACCACGAGCCCGCTACCACCGACGAGTGCCGCAGGATCAGGTGTTCCTTACTTTGTTGTGACGCTATTTTGTGAAGACCGGTTCCGCCAACCGTTCCAGCAGTATTGCGGAGGAATTTTCGATGTCGGCGTGCAGGGAATTGCCGTGCGCGTCCATCGTGACGATTGCCGGGAAGTCGTGGACGCGCAGGTGCCACATCGCCTCGGGGATGCCGAATTCCAGCAGGTTCACGTCCAGTACCTCGTCAATGCAGCGGGCATAGTATTGCGCCGCACCGCCGATGGCGTTCAGGTAGACCGCGCCATATTCCTGCAAGGCGGCGAGCGTCTTCGGCCCCATACCGCCCTTGCCGATCACCGCGCGCACGCCGTACCGCTTGATGATCTCACCCTGGTATGGCTCCTCGCGGATGCTCGTCGTCGGCCCCGCCGCTGTGATTTTGTAGGTGCCATTTTTCATCACGACCGGCCCGCAGTGATACAGGACGGAGCCGTGCAGGTCTACCGGCGGCTCGTGCTTCATCAGATATGCATGCACCGCGTCGCGCCCCGTGTACATCTCACCTGAGATCACGACGACATCGCCGACGTTCAGGTCGCGCACCTGTTCCTCGGTGACTGGCGCGCGAAGCACCTTCTCCTTGCCGGTGAGCGAGAAACCATTAGGAGAGGACTGAGATTGGGAGGGCGGTTCGAGCGCCGCCCCTACACCCTCATTGCTACTGCCCTGAAGGGCGCCTGCTCGTTGCTCATTGCTCTCCTTGTAGAGCCAGTGATTGATGCCGCCTGTCTGCGCGTCCAGCACGACGCCGAGGCGGCGGAAGGCCCAGCAACTGTACGCAACGGAGACGAAGAAGCTGGCGGGCAGCCTGTTTAGTACGCCGACCTTGCAACCGATCAGCGTCACGCCGCCACCGAAGCCCATCGTGCCGATGCCGAGGGTGTTGGACATCTGCATGATGTACTCTTCGAGCCGTTGGAGGTCCGGGTGGGGGTTCGTGTCGTCGAGCGAGCGGAACAACTGTTCCTTGGCATGCAGATAGCCCGAGGAGCGGTCGCCGCCGATGCAGACACCGAGCGCGCCCGTGCTGCACCCTTGCCCCTGTGCCTGCCAGACCGCGTGCAGCAGGCACTTGCGCACGCCGTCGAGATCGCGCCCCGCCCGCCCGAGGTGCGGGAGATCGGCGGGCAGCGAGTACTGGATATTCTTGTTCTCGCAGCCTCCACCCTTGAGGAGCAGTTTGACCTCGATCTCGTCCCGCTCCCACTGCTCGAAATGGATCGTCGGGCTGCCGGGTCCGAGGTTATCGCCGCTGTTCGCGCCCGTCAGCGAGTCCACCGAGTTTTCGCGCAGTTTGCCGCGCTTCGTCGCCTCGACCACCGCTTCGTTGATCCGCTGCCTCAGGACGATCTGGTTCGTCCCAACCGGCGTGTGCACCTCAAAGGTGAGCCAGCCCGTGTCCTGGCAGATCGGCCCGACGTTCTCGCAGGCCATGTCAATATTTGTCGTAATCACGCCGAGCGCCTGCGCGGATCGCTCCCCGGTCTCCGTCTCGACCGCCCGCGCCATCGCCCGTCGCAC
>JBBSFO010000486.1:0-4404 GCA_038238655.1 Thermomicrobiales bacterium
AAAGCAAAAGGAATTCCTTCTTGCCTGTCTTGCCAGGATACGGCACCTCATGGATGAGAATTTCGTCCACATCGGGCGCGTCGTTTTCGAGGAAATCGCCGAGCAATGGGAGATCAAGCCCCGCGAGTCCGGGCGGGAAGAGCGCTGCCGCGAGGGCGGATTCGCTATCCTCCGCTTCCACTTCTCCGTCCTCGTCGTCCGGCAGCCAGTCCTCGAACAGATACCGCTGGAGCGCTTCGGACATCTTCGCGGGGTCGGCGTTCGGATCGCTCCCGATCAGTTGGGCGAACTCCTCGATCAGCGGGCGGTCTTCCGGGGGCGCTTCGGCGGCGGCCTCTGTGAGCATCGCCACCATCTCCGTCTGCAACTTCGCCCGGTCAATCTCGGCGGGCAATTCCTCGGTCGCCTCGAAGGCAGGGTCTTCGGCGAGCAGAGCGAGTTTGCGCATTTCCGAGCCTTCGGGAAAGAGCTCGAGCATCTCCTCGTCATCAATGTCGCCGTCGTCCCACTCGCCCATGTGATAGGCGTACTCCGTTTTCTTGTCCCACGGCTTGCCGCTGAGAAAGAATGACCAGAGGTGGTCATTGCCGAAATCGTACGCGCCGAGGATGGCGAAACCGAGGTCGCCGAGCGTGTGGTTCGCGGCGATCTCGATCTCGCGCTGGATCTCCGTCGCGTTTTCCGGCGCGTACCCGGCGGCGCAGCTGAGTATGCGGACGCGGAATGTATATACCGGCGGTTCGGGCGTGAAGCGTTGCTCCTGCATCGTTACCCTCCTCATGCGAGCCTTATCGGTGCAACTCCCCTCAGTATACGCGCGGCGGAAACCGGAGAGAACCGCAGAGTCGCAGAGGACACAGAGGGCGCAGAAGAAAGAAGAAAGAAGAAAGAAGAAAAGAGATGGAAATCGTTTTGATCCCTGTGTTCTCTGCGTCAATCCGGTTTCGTTATGTCACAGCGATGGGGACACGGCGGGCTTGGAGGAGGCGGCGAATCAGCCAGAGAAGGGCAACAGGGATCAGCGTGCAGTACGCCTTGCCGATCACTTGGCCGCTGATGAAATTGAGCGAGCCAAAGGCGAGATAAAGAAAGATCGCGCTGTCCACGATGTCGCCGATCGTGTTTGCGACGATCATCGCCACCAACCAGAACCGCTGGCGCATCGGCGTGTAGATTGTGAAATCCGCCAGCTCACCGAGCAGAAAGGCGACGCCGCTCGCGAAAGCGAATTGCTTCGAGATAAAGGCGGAAAGGAACGCGCCGATCAGGATCGCGACGACCGCCCACCACCGACCGAGCGTGTCCTGCACGAGGTCGCGGAACTCGAAGCAAAGGCCGGCGAAGAAGACGCCCGCCGGGGCCATCAGCCCGAAGCCGACGGGCACGATGCCAAACCGCTCGATCGCCCAATTCGCCCCGACAATCGCGGCAACATATCCCGCAAGCAACACAAAACCAATCGTGCGCCGGTTCAGGGTCATCTGCGCGGTTCCCGGACGACCTTGGCACTGGCAGTGATCGTGATGCCGCCGCGCGGTTTCTGCACGACCGTCGTGCGAACCCAGTGTGGCGTGCATGCGTCCATAATGTCCCGCGCGACCCGCGCCGCGAACGCCTCGCCGAAGATGCCCGCATTGCGAAAGGTCTGGAAGTAAAGTTTGAGCGACTTCGATTCGATGCATGATTGATCCGGGTGATAGGTGATCGCCACCTCGTACCAGTCGGGCTGACCGGTGACGGGGCAGAGCGCGGTCACTTCATCGGAGACCATGCGCACGACCGTCACATCCGGCGGCGCGGGAAAAGTGTCCAGCCCGGTGAACGTGTCATCATGTGGCTTCAAATGGCGGAAATGTTGGTCGGTCATCGGCTCCTCCGGTTGCGTTATCAACCGATGGAGTATAGCACCGTCCGGTTTGGTGCCGGGAACCGTTGCATCGCCGGAGCGAATGTGCGATGGTACGGTGACAGGAAAGGAGCGTCTCGCATGGGTAAGAAAGACAAGGGCACCAAAGAAACGCGGAAGCCCAAGAAGCCGAAGGCATAGCCGATCTCCATCTGAACCACAGAGACACAGAGAACACGGAGAAGATACGAAGAGAAGGATTGTTTGCGTAATCCCTCTCGTCTTTCCTCTGTGTTCTCTGTGTCTCTGTGGTTCAATTGGTTTCTCTTGGCTCTGTTTGTCCGACACGACGGCATTGTGCGACAATGTTTCGCCGGGCCGGATGCGGTTTGGTGTGGTGCGGCGTGGGCAGCAAAAAAGGAGAACGACGCGGTGGCAACCGATCTCGCGCGGGACCGCGAAGGGGCTTGGATGCTCTTTTGCGAGTGGACCGAGAGCGAAAGTCTGCGCAAGCATGTGCTAGCCGTCGAGGCGGCGATGCGCGATTATGCACGGCGCTTTGATGAGGATGAAGCGGCATGGTCCGTCGTCGGCATCTTGCACGACCTCGACTACGAGCGCTATCCGACGATGGATGGCACCGGGCATCCATTCAAGGCGGTCGAATATCTCCGCTCAGTTGGCTACCCTGAGGTTGTGACGCGGGCGATTCTTTCCCACGCAGACTATAGCGGCGTGCCGCGCGTGTCGCGGATGGAGCATACTCTCTTCGCAGTGGACGAACTGACGGGCTTCATCAGCGCCGTCGCCCTCGTTCGCCCGTCGAAACGGGTTGCGGATGTGGATGCGAAGTCGGTGCGTAAGAAAATGAAGGACAAAGCGTTTGCGCGGGCGGTGAGCCGGGATGACCTCGTGCAGGGCGCGGAAGAGCTTGGGCTGGAATTCGACGATCACGTCGCGTTCACCGTCGAGGCGTTGACTGCGCAGGCGGAACGGCTCGGCCTCGCGGGTATAGCGGATTCGTAGGGGCGGTTCGTGAACCGCCCTCTCTCGGTGATACATGTCGCTGAGAAAGGAAGGATTTTCGTCGTGTCGGTAATTGACAAAGAGAATGGAGTCCGCGTGTCGCGGCGACGCGCCATAGCCTTTGGCGCGGCAGCGCTTGCATCGGCGGCGTTGGCGGCGTGCGGCGGTGGGAGTAGCGCGACGGAAACGCCGAAGTCGGCGGCGAGCGCGCCGGGTGGTCTCGCCGGAACGGCGCAAGCAATCGCGTCCGCCCTTCCCGCCGGGGTAGCGAACACGGCACAGGCGGCGGCGTCGGCGATACCGGCTGGGGCGGCAAGCACGGCCCAGGCAGTCGCATCGCAAGCGCCAGCGGGGGCAACTGCAGCGGCGAAGCCATCCGCGGCGGCGAGTCCGGCTGCAAATGGGGCGGATGTCGCCAGTCGCAATGGCAAGTACAAAGCCCCGCCGCCGATGACGATTGACAAAACGAAGAAGTACACTGCCACGATCACCACCAACAAAGGGACGATGAAGGCGGAACTCTATGCCGACACCGCGCCGGTGTCGGTCAACAATTTCGTCTTCCTTGCCAACGACCACTTCTATGATGGCGTGATTTTCCATCGCATCGTCGCGGGCTTCGTCATCCAAGGCGGCGACCCGACGGGTACGGGTACGGGCGGCCCCGGCTACAAGTTCCCCGATGAACCGATCCCCGCCAATCGCAACTACGAGAAGGGAACGCTGGCGATGGCGAACAGCGGGAAAGACTCCAATGGCAGCCAGTTCTTTATTTGCGTGGACAATCTGACCGCGAAGGGCGCGTTGCCGAAGAACTACAACATCTTTGGTAAAGTGACCGATGGGCTGGACACGATTGACAAAATCCTCGCCGTGCCACGTACAGCGGGCAGCGATGGTGCGCAGTCCAAACCGACCGAGAAAGTTTCGATGGATAATGTGACGGTCCAGGCGCAGTAGACAGTAGATAGTAGTCGGTAGTCAGAAAAGAAAGCGCGCGTAGCACCTTCTGCTGTCAACTGATTACCGACTACTGACACTACCCGAAGGGAGAATGACATGGCAGGCAAGAACGATCAGTACAAGGCACAGGGCGCGCCGAAGTTCGCGTTGGAGCGAGGCAAGACATACAAGGCCAAATTCGAAACTTCGATGGGTGATTTCGAGGCCGAGTTGTACAGTGACACCGCGCCGATGACGGTCAACAGCTTCGTCTTCCTCGCGAACGAGGGCTTCTACGACGGCGTGGTTTTCCACCGCGTCGTGCCCGGTTTCGTCGTGCAGGGCGGTGATCCAACGGGTACCGGCAGCGGCGGGCCTGGTTACAAGTTCGCGGATGAGGACATTCCGAGCCACCGTGACTATGAAAAAGGCACATTGGCGATGGCGAACAGCGGCCCCGGTACGAACGGTAGCCAGTTCTTCGTCTGCGTCGCGGACCTGCGTGGTCGCCTGCCGAAGCAGTACAATGTCTTCGGCAAAGTGACCGATGGGATGGATGTCGTGGACAGCATGGTCAAAGTGCCGCTCCT
>JBBSFO010000487.1:0-4396 GCA_038238655.1 Thermomicrobiales bacterium
CCAACTGCCGTGTAGGTCCGGCAACGTTAGCTCGCGCGGCGGCGAGGCGTCAATCGTCGTGGCCCACGCGCTGTAACCATCCGCGATGCGGTAGAGGAGGTCGGATTTCATCGTCGGCGGCGTCACATGCCGGTCGCGCCACCGCTCGATCTGTTCGATATGTTCCGGGTAATGCCCGAGGATCGCCCCATCCGCCGCCTCCACGAGCGCGCCGCCGTGCGCCCCGGCCACGAAGAAGACCGTCTCCGGGAGCACGGTGATCGCGTCCAGCACCGCCTGCTGCGTGCGCCAGAGATCGGCAAGAACGTCGTCCGGCGCGCGGTCGCGGTTCGCGTCGAAGGCGCGGCGGTTCCAGGTGTCATCGTCAATCGCGGTGTCATCGGGCGGCTGGTTTGTGGCGACGCCGTGGAGGCGCGCGAGTAGATTGCGGTGCCAGAAGGTCAGGTGGGCGAGTTCGTCCGCGACCGACCACGCGCCGTTGACACCCGGCACGGACATCTGCGCCGGGAGGATCGGTTCGATCGCCGCGTCCAATGCCGCGTCCATCGCGCGCACGCGCTCCATGAGTTCCGCTTTCGTTGTTGGGGCCTCCATTGCTGCGCTTCCTTTCATCGAAACTCGGGTAGCGGCTTCCTCCCGCAATGACAAACGGCGGGTTGGAAGCCCGCCGTCACCGGTTGATGACGATTTACGCGTACTCACAGTTCGGTCGTACAGTGCCGACCGCTTCGAGCCGTTCACCGAGACGAACGAGCAGGCCACCGAGCGAAAGGAGCACAGGCCGTACGCGTGGCGTCCCGCTCGCTGCTTCAGCGAGGACCGCATCGCGCGCCGCTTCGGCCAGGCGGTCGGCGATCCAGAGCCGTCCTGTCGCTTCGGGGCCGCTGTAGCGCATCGCCGCCGTGTACTGCTCGTGAACTGCTGGATACGACAGGTTGCTCATATGAGACTCTTCTTTCTCCGGGCAATTCGCCCGCTGCGCCAGATGAAATCGGTCGTTGTCGCCGCTCCTTCCCGCGCGGCAAACCCACACGTCCCTGCTAACCTTCTATTCACTTTTACTGGTTACAGTGTACCAGTGTGACGCTAACTTGTCAACCGCAAATGAGGGGTTATAATAGATGTGGGAGGGTTACGCTTTGATGGAAACGACACACACCTTCGAGTTCGACGCCGGGCAGCTCTGCCTCGATTTCGCGAATACGCTCGGTGACCGCCCGGTACCGCAGCCGCACGAAGAAGATTTGCACTGCTACGCCGATTTGGTCGCGTGGGGCGAGGCGGCGGGTATCCTCGCGGGGGAAGATGCGGCGGCATTGCTGCGCGCGGCAGAACGCCGACCAACGGATGCGGATACAGCCTTCGCGCGCGCCATTGGTTTGCGAGAAGCGATTTATCGCGTCTTTTCCGCCGTCGCGGCGGATGCCGCTCCTCCGGCGGAGGACTTGCGCACCGTTAATGCGGCGATTGCCGAGGCGGTGGCGAACGCACACCTTGTTCCGGCGGGCGATCACTTCCACTGGGAGTGGGAGCACGATCAGTCAGCGCTCGCTATGCTGCGACCGGTCGCATGGTCTGCCGCCGAATTACTGACTGCGGAGGAATTGCATCGCGTTCACGAGTGCGCGGGGCATGATTGCGGCTGGCTTTTTCTCGATATGAGCAAGAACGGTAGCCGACGCTGGTGCAGCATGGAGACGTGCGGCAACCGCGCGAAGGCTCGCCGTCACCGCGCGCGGCAACAGACGGTTTCGCCCTAACCCCAACCCCTTCCCCACTGGGGAAGGGGAGCAGTAGCGATGCTGGCACCCCGTTTGCATCGGGTCGGTCGTGTGATCATTCTGGACATGCAAAAGGAGCACGACCGATGCGCGACCCCTTCAGCGAGCGACAAACCCCCTTCACGCCGAATAGCGGCGACGAAGACGATCGTCTCGAAACGATCCCCGGTGACGGCGATGCACCCCTTGACGGCCCGTTGCCGCGCGATGCTCGCCCCGATGACCGCCCAGACGACGGGCCGCCCGAATCGCCTGTCTGGCCCGTCCCGCGCCACGACCCCGCTTGATGCGTCGAGCCATTTTGGTCGCTTGACGTGCGTGTTCGCGCTCAGGAGTCGAAGATCGCGGAAAGCAGCCCGCCGAGCAGGCTCGGGATGACTTGGAGCAGGAGGTCCAGCGCGACGCTCACTCCAGTATCGGTGGCGATGTCCACGAGCGCGTTGCCAGTGACGTTGCTCGCGCCCGCGATGTGGGACACGGATGCGATGCCGGACGAGCGCGCGCCGGCGTCCGACCGGGTCTGCTCGTGGAGGCCGCGCGCGACATCGCAGAGCCGCGCCTGCGCGATGGGGCGCTCGTCGTCGCTGAACAGTCCACGATCGAGCCGGTAACTGACGATCAGCGCGGCGAGGACGGCGATGCGCGCATCGGGCTTCGTATCGCGCAGAGCGACATCCCGCAGCTGGGCGCGCACCGTCTGCTCGATCCATCCGTCCCGCATCGGGAACCGCTCCGCCACGGGGCCGACGCGGAGCATCCGGTGCTGCTCGTAGTGCAGCACGCCGCGCGCGACCAACCCCGCGCGGACACGTGTAGCAATATCCGGCATCCCTGCCTCGACCACCGCGTGGCACTCCTTCACCGTCTTGCTGGTCGGGGACTGCGCGATGCACCGCAGCGCATGCGCGCACACGGGATCATCGGCGGGTGTACGATCCATGATCGCGACGTGCCCACCCTGCGTGGCGATGTACCCGCCGAGCGCGAGGTCCATCACCGTCGCGGTGGCGAGCGCGCGCCGCAACTCCTTCGCCGACACATGCGATGTGCCGCGCTCGTCGTGCAGCGCGAGTAGGAGCAGGTCTTCCGCCAGGCTTTCGCGCGGTGGTGTCGCCACGTGCGTACCTCCTCATTGCACCCGTGTCCCCGCAAGCCTCCTCCGGGTTCTATCGGTAAGACGACAGCGCGCCATCACCCGTTCCGCCCACAGGGAGAAGTATCGGTCATTGTGCATACGCGCACGCGGCTGAGCAAGACCACAGAGCGAATTTTGCAAACGCCGACGCGTGATAAGGAAATGGAGAGGGCAACGTCGGTCGTCATCACGCGTACGGGAGAGTCCCGATGCGCGGACGCACTCTGGGCAGTATGCTTCTCTGCGGCTCTCCCCGGTTTCTTCCGTGTATGATATGCACGGGGCCGACGTGGAGGAGGAGCCATGGTAATTCCCGTTATTCTCGATTGCGATCCGGGTGTGGACGATGCGGCGGGCATACTGCTTGCCTGCGCGCGGCCGGAGTTGGATGTGCGGGCGATGACGACGGTCGGTGGCAACACGAGCGTCGTCCATACGACGCGCAATGCGCTCGACCTGCTCGCGTATGCGGGGATTGACGGTATTCCCGTCGCGCAAGGGGCGGATCGCGCCCTGATGCGTCCCTTTCTCCTCGGCACACATATCCACGGCGCGACGGGGTTTGGTGGCGTAGCCTTGCCGGATTCCGGTCGTTCGGCGTTGGCGCTTCCCGCTGTGGACCTGATCGCCCAGGTCGTCCGCGCGAGCGCGGAACCGGTGACGCTGATCCCGACCGGGCCGCTGCCGAATATCGCGCTCTTTTTGCTCTTGTATCCCGAACTGAAGCCGCGCATCGCCCGCATCTGCCTGATGGGTGGGGGAGTCTACGAGGGGAACGCGACGCCCGCCGCCGAGGCGAACTTTCGCAACGATCCCGAAGCCGCACGGATCGTCTTCGCGAGCGGCCTGCCGATCACGATGGTCGGATTAAACGTCACGCATCGCGCGCTCTTCACGACCGAACATACCGCGTGGCTGCGAAGCACGGGCCGGAAGGTCGCGACCGCCTTTGCGGCGATGCTCGAGTTTCGCATGCGCGCCTACGGAGACAACTTCGGTTTCGCGGGCGCGCCGCTGCACGATCCTATCGCGGTTGCCGAGGCGCTGCGTCCCGGCGCTGTCACGACGCACGCGTGCGCCGTGACGATTGAGACGGACGGCGCGTTCACCGCCGGTCGTTCCGTCGTGGATCTGACCGGTGTCACCGGGCAGCCACCGAACGCCAATGTCGCGATGGACATTCATCTTGATGTATGGCGTTCGGAGGATGGGACGGAACATCAAGGCTTTCAAGACCTGCTGCTGGAAGCGATTGCGTCATATCCTTAGAATCTATTTAGGACTTACGCAGTTGGATGCGTTTCCCTTGGTGAAGCAGGCTTCAGCCTGCAATCGGACGGCAGGCTGAAGCCTGCTTCACCGGGTTTTTCCTTCTGAACTGCGTAACTCCTAATGTTACTTTCTCTTCCTATTCTCTTCTTGTTCTCCCTCTCTGCGCTCTCTGCGTCCTCTGCGCCTCTGCGGTTCATTTGGTTTCGAC